>JAISDJ010000235.1 GCA_031264865.1 Tannerellaceae bacterium
TGTTCCTGGTGGCTAATACCTATCCGGAAGGTAGTAAAGAGTTTATGGAGGTATTTGAGATAGCCGTGAAGATATTCCCGGACGATCCGATTGCCAACCTGAACGCCGCAGCTTCCGCCTTATTGACGAAAGACCTCTCCCGCGCCGAACGCTATTTACAAAGAGCTGATAAGAGCACTCCCGAGTATTATAATAACCTTGGCGTTTTAAGTATGATGCAAGGAAATAATGCAAGAGCCAAAAATTTATTTCAGCGTGCATCCGACGCAGATATGGACGCTGCAACAAGGAATTTAGAGGAATTGCGCAAGAAGGAGAATGCTGATAAACAGCTTAAAAACTAAATTGACACAACTTATTTGCAATTTCAATTGTTATAAATTCAGAATTAAGAAATGTTTTATTAATTAAATTCGAGTAGAAATGAAAAAGATGTTTAAATTATTTATGTGTGCCGCCGTTGTTGCGGCCGGTTTTACCGCTTGCTCCGAAGAGGTCACCCCTATTCCAGGGCCGGATGTAAATCCTACTGAAACCGGGCTTTTGACAATAAACTTTAAGAACCCGACAACGTATGCAACCGATAATGGTACTCCTGGTGAGGGTAAATTGCGGGATGTAACGGTTTTTGTGTTTAATTCATCGGGTGTTTGTGAAATAGATACATTAATTACTCTCGCTCAACTGGAGGCCACAAATCCCGGAGATCAAACGCCTGGAATTCAACATAAAGCAGTTAATATTAATGTGAAGACAGGATTTCATACTGTGTATGCCGGTATTAACCTGACATCCGGTGATGCGACTAAAATGAGAGAAATACTGAGATCGGCAAATGGTTTCAATCAGGTTGTATACTTGGGAACAACAGATGCTCAACCTAAATTTACACCTAATATTACAGAAATTCAGAAATTGTATGTGGATAATGAGTTCCCTATGTTTAGTGCTGACGTTCAATCTCTCATAATTAAGTCGGTTCCTGTAGGAGCGGCAAACCCTAATCAGGTTATAATCCCTCTTGATCGTATGGTTGCAAAAATTACGGTTCGTAGAGGTGCTGACTTTAGCAATCCAATCAATTTAACAGTTGATGGCGCTACATTTAGCGCAACAGATTTAAGTTGGGATTTGGGTAATCTGAATGGTAAAATTTATCCTTATGGTAGAGCTAACAATAATACAAACGACCCTAATTATGATGATGCTCCGGCAAGTCTTACAAATCAGGAAGGATTAGACTATCGTGCAGCAAACTTTGTGACTACTTTTGGCACAAAGGGTTCTTCTGTGGTAGGTTTTACTACTTCTGTTAATGACAATGATGTAATTATTAATAATCGTAACGCTAGATATGCTCCGGAAAATAATTCTTTGACAGGTAGAGGGCACGAAAGCACCTATGCTTCTATCAAGGCTAAATTTGCTCCAACTAAAGTATATACATATACATCCGGTGATCCTGAGCCGAAGGAAGCGACAGGATCTGCTCCTACTCTTAGTGGCTCTGAAACATTTTATGTAGTAGCTTATACACAAACATATTATTTTAGAGATCCGAATCAAGCTAATGAATATAAGAATTTCTTGCTCCCGAAGGATCAAAGTATCACTGTGAAAGAATATAAAAATCAATTTTGTTTCTATCCTTTATTCATGGGTACAGGTGAAACCAAGCGTAACTATTACTATGATATTACATTGAATAAATTTACCGGACTTGGCGATCCGACAGGAGAACTTGACGAAGAAGAAGGTAACCAAACGGTTGATAAGAAAGGCTTACTTGACGTAACTATCAATATCAATCCTTGGACTATTGTAGAAGAAGAACATCCTTTGGGGAAATAATTAATTTCCAAAAAGCATTTATGAGTGACAAAGGCAAATCGCCTTTATCACTCATAAATGAAATAGAATAGAAAATGAAACGAGTACAAAAAATATCCCATTTCTTTACAGTAACACTGTTGTTGGCGTTTGTCCTTCAATCATGTATAAAGGATGACCTATCCGATTGTATGAAAGAAAAGCGAGTCTATTTTTCATACAGACCTGCTACATATGCTTCGGATGATGTTGTAAAGGAGGGAATAGACCCGGCGGATATTAAACGGATGGATCTATATATTTTTGATGAAAATGGACTGTTTGTAAAGAAAATTACAGATGAGTCGCCTACTATGAGCTTGGATTATTATATGACGATTCCTGAGTTGAAATCAGGTAAATACAAATTTGTCGCCTGGGGCAACCTGCAAAACAGGTATAATATTTCATCTAATGAGCTTATCCCCGATAAAACTTCTATGGAAGAACTTCAGGTATATCTTAACGGCATTGTAGATAAAATGGTGGATGAATCTTCTACCTCTTTACCATTGCTGTTTTATGCTACGCACAAGGAGAAGGAACTGGAAGTTAATGCTATGGCAGATCAGAAGTTTCAATTGGATATGGTTCAAGACACCTATACAATCAATGTAAAGATTGTGGGGCTTGATGAAGAGACTCTGAAAAGTAACGCCTTCCGATTGGAGATTTATGATAATAATGATAAATACAAGTTTGATAACGACTTTGTACAATCTGACTTTTTTACCTATTCGTCGCCTTGTATACAGGCAAATGATACGTTGTCGTCTGCTTTGGCCGTTATGCGCCTTGCCGACGATCGTAAACCGATACTACGTGTAGTTAATACACAGACAAGAGAATCTCTTGTAGAAACCGACTTGGTGAAGCTTCTTTTAGCCCTGAGTGATTTAGGGGCTAAGATAGATTTCAGCTATCAATATGAGTTCAATATAAAATATGTTTTAGACACTGCTTTCGCCATTGTCGCCATTGAAATAAACGGATGGACATGGATACCGGAAGATAGTGAATTGGAGTCCTGAAAGATAAGAGGAATAATAAACTTTCCCTAAATTGTTACATTGTATGAAGATGCATGATGCAAAACTATATATACTGGCTTTGATGCTGCTGATTTCTTTTTCTTGTTCTTTTGAGGAGAGAGAAGTTCCTGGGCCGTCGATAGATGAAGATGAATTTGTTGATGCCGTTATTCATATTTCTTCTTCCTCCTCTCCTTCTACATATGCATTAACACAGGATGGAGAAGAATGGATAAAGGAAGTAGACGTGCTGGCGTTTAAAGTTTCTGATTCGGGTTCTGATTCGGGTGAAGAATACTATGACTATCGAACCCGGACAACGGACGTTAAAGTTGGCAATCAACAACAAGAGTTTACGGTATCAGTAAAGAGATCAAAAAATAATGAAAAATATCGTTTTGCAATTATTGCCAATGCAAGTGCAGCCGTAAACAATGCTAATTTCACAACGCGCGCTACCAAAGAACAAGTATATGCCCGTATTATATCAGACCTTTCGGGAAGCGACCGCTGGGATGCAACGGAAATGAATCCGGACGAACCGAATAAGCCTATCCCCATGTGGGGCGAAGCAAGCGAAGTAAAAGAAGTAACAGGAAATATGGTTTTACCAGCTATTCTCATGTTAAGGGCTTTGTCGCGCATAGACGTTGTCGTACTACCGGCAGCTCAAAACGATTTTCGTTTAACGGATATTTTTGTATATAATACGAATAGGAAAGGACGGGTAATCCCGGATAAGGCTAATCTACAATCCGACGGCAATGTAAATGGCGCAAGTATCCCGGCAGATAATAACCTGACCAAAGGCCCGATCCAATATACATCTTCTTCAACAGTAGAATATAAACGGGAGATTTACTTGTATGAAGCCGACGCGGTAAAAGAAAATGAAGCGCTTCAGGCAACTTGTCTTGTCATCGGTGGTTATTACGACAATAACGTACCGACTAGTGCTACTAAGAAATCATATTATCGTGTAGATTTTTTTGTAGATAAAAAGAATAATAATCTGTCATTTAAACCAATCCTTCGCAATCATTGTTATATTATAAACATAGCAAATGTACTAAATGAAGGATATGAAACTCCGGAAGAAGCTTTTGATAAAAGAGAGATTAATATGACAGTAGATATAGAATCCTGGGTAATAGGTGAAAGCCCATATGACGGTACTCCCTATAATTTTGTAATTAACCGTAATTCATTTGAAAATATAGGTGCTGGCGCGTTTAGTGGTTCGTTTGTGTTGACAACAGAAGATCCGACAGGTTGGACGTCTTCTGCAAGTGATGGTGTTACATTAACCCCTAAATCCGGGTTAAAAGAAATTACTGATCAAACGGTCGGTTTTGAAGTTGCAAGTACAGCTCAAGAACCCATAATTATTGATATTAAGTCCGGACCGATAACAAAAAGAATAACAATTACCCGATAACTTAGAAAGGGATAAGAAAATGAAAAAGTGGAGTTTATTATGGATCATATTTTTAGTCTCTTGCTCTGTTGAGTATTCCATCATACCGGATATTCCTAAATCAGAGGGCGAACAGGAAGTGTCCATTAAAATAACATTTCCGGGTTCCGAGCGGGTTAAGACAAAATCTCCTTCCACTTATGCTATAACAGCAGAAGACGAAAATACCGTTAAGACACTTGATATTTTCGCATTTGCCAGTGCGGGAGACAACGCTGAGCCCTCGGAAGATATATTTATGTACCGGGTAACCGTTCCCGAATCTAAAATAGCAAATGCTGATGGTTCAGGCGCAACCAAGAATGTTATAACATCTCTCAGACGTTTGCCGCAAAAGCAACGTTTTGTTTTTGTTGCCAATCTTCCTTCTTCTATTTCATTAAATCTTGTCGAAGGGGTTACAACTCAACAAGAAATCGCAGACCAATTAAAATTTGACGGTTCTCTCTGGCATTCGGCCCAGATGTCAAATGATTATACGCCTATTCCTATGTGGGGGCAAAAAAAAGATTCTATATTGATAAACTCTGCGTCTTCTTTAGACTTAGGTAAAGTGTATCTGATTCGTTCAATGGCACGAATTGATGTAGGTGTCGTAGCAGGTTTAACTGATTTTAAAATCAAAAATATTTACGTGTGTAATAGTAGCGATTCAGGATATATTGCTCCTTACCAAAGCCAATGGGGCGAACAGGTAATTACAAAAACAAATACCACATCCAATCGGGTGGGCGCTCCTGTGGTATATTCATTTCCTGCATCAGGTGACTTAGAACGCACAATATATGTCCCCGAAACAGATTCGTTAATTGTAAACGGAATAGATTCTGTTAAACCGGCTTATCTTGTTATACAGGCCGAATATAAAAATGCGGATAACTTCTATAGAGTTGATTTTACCAAAGATCGTAAATATTACCCGCTCCTTCGGAATCATGGTTACGTAACAAGAATAATGGGAGCCAAGGAAGGTTATCAATCACTTGAAGAAGCACAAAATGCGCCGATGTCGGATTTTAATTTCTCCTTGTTACTGGACGACAATGAAAATTCGGATATTAATGAAGTCGTTTATCTTGAAAACCAATATATGTTGGGGATAAATGTAAGTGAAGTGTTATTCGATTGGGATAAACCCTGGATTGGTAAACCGCTTAGCGGAGCAACTGAATATTATCCGTTAAGTGTTTATACAACATATTCCGGAGGATGGACAGCTACGTTATCAGGCGCCTCCTGGGTTGCGCTTGACGGTGCTACTACCGGAGCGAAAGAAACACCGGGAGAGGTTAAGATTAAAGCGATAGAAGAAAATCGTACGGGGAAAGAGCGTGAAGCAAAACTATTGATACGTGCGGGGATGTTAACAAAAGAAGTGACGATTCGTCAAAGCGGTGGCGCGAATAGCCGTATGATATGCTTTGGCTCAGGAAATGTGGCAACGACTCGTATCCCTCTGGCTTTTGCTAATGAAGCACGGGGTGGCAATGATTTGTTTGTCGGCTTATCCGCAACGAATGATATTGAAGCAAAAATTATATGGCAGGAAACAGGAGGTGGACAATCTACCTTTACTGCTAAAGTAGGAACTCCCGCAACGTATACTTACACAAAGGAATGCCATATAGAAGTAACAGCCACAGCCGGGACAAAAAAATCCGGTAATGCTGTAGTTGCCATTGTCAGAAAGGGTAGCGGCGTATCCATAGTTGGAGGGATTGATGAAGATGAGGTATTATGGAGTTGGCACATCTGGTGTACACCTGATAATGACTATATGGATGAAAGTTATCATAATCCGAATGTATCCTCATTTATGAAGAGAACATTGGGACAATATGATGGTAATAAAGGTATGTTCTACCAATGGGGAAGAAAAGATCCTTTCCCATACGCATCAACAGATGTTACATTGGGGGCTATTGTGAATCGTCCGGTTGAAAAGGCGGATAATCGTTTGGATGCAATTATGAATCCGGCTAGCTTTTATTATAAAGTACCACCGACATATCTCTATTGGACGGGTTCTTCTCCTGTTTCAGATTTATGGCAGACGACAAAAACATACAATGATCCTTGTCCTGTAGGCTGGCGTGTTCCGGATAAATCAGCTAAAACATTTTGGACTACCGGAACGGTAAGCGATTTTTTAAATGGCTATTTATCTGAAGATTCAGGTGTATGGGATTCGAATGGCAATTCCGGGTCATTATGGACATTGACGGGTACAGGTGATTCGCGCGATGTATTTATGCTTTCAAGTTCAGGTGGCCTTACGGATGGTTCTTCCGATTTTTCTGCCGGACATTCTGTTCGTTGTATCAAAGACATTCAATTAATCAAAACATCATTATAAGAATTCGATTGAGTATGAAGAAACATCAATTAATAGTAGTATTTTTTTTCTTTTTTCTTGCATCATTAGTTCAAGCTCAGGTTTTGTATAATACCGGAGGAATGTATGTAGGAGGAGCGGCGTCTGAAAACGGACAGCCAGCATTATACATTCAAGGAGATGTAAAAGCCGGAGGAGACTCTCGAATTGCTCATAAGGGAAAAACTGTGTTAACCGGTAATTTTATCAATGATGTAACTTCAGGTAATGTATTTTCTTCCTGGGATGGCATTTTTGAATTTAAAGGGAAAGTTTCACAACAGATAAAAGGAACGGCAGATAGAAGCAGTCATTATATTAAATTCCCTGATCAGGTCATTATTAATATGCTTACTGATGATTACTTGCAATCTACAATCGTGATAGATACGTGTATGGGTATATCGATAAGAAATCTGAAATTTAGAAAAGGACGTATGGTAGTAGATTCGAAGGCTGTACCCAATTCCAATAGAACTCAGGTCGCTCATTTATGGGTTGAACCCAATGGAATAATCCTGTACAATCATTTGGCAACAGCCGCTTCTTCGGAACATGGATTTGTACAGGTTAATCTTGATTTAGGGGATAATCATACAAGGGGCGGTTTGGTAGGATTTTCTTCTCCTTATAAAACGCTTTATGCTGATTATTTCTTTTATAATTTTTTAGCCGTGCCTAAAACAAGCAACTTATTTAGTGGAGCTCGCGACGGCTTATGGATTAAATATCCGTTAACACCCTTAAATCCAGGAGCCGGCTATATATTAGGACAGGCATTAGTTCCTCATTACAATTCAGGTTATTATAATAGTATGCTGGATTCGCAATGGAAAGGAGCTAAATTCAGTGATGTGGTTACGGAAAAATATTCTTTTGGACGTATGCTTGCTCCGGAATCATTTACCCAGTTCAACAAGAATGCAGATCGATATACCGGTGAAGAACTGAATGTGTCGAATGTTACAGTTCCTATTACAGAAGGTTATAATTATTTGGGTAATCCTTTTACTGTTCCGTTGGATTTGTCGTCTTATCTTGATAATCCTCAAACAAGTGATTTTGGGAATTTTAATCCTGGTGAGATGAAAAATACCGTATACCTGCTTTCTGGTGGTAAAACAGAATATACCGGTGGAGAATTTTCTTTCACAGCAACCTATCAAACGATAAGTAAGGTAGGAGGGACTTATGAAGGCGGCAACCAATTAATAGCCCCGATGCAGATGTTTGTTGTTAAAAAGGAAACGAGTACGCCTGCTAATTTCACAATACCTCTTTCTAAACGTTCACATGGGGAAACTTCTCTTTTAAGAAGTGCAAGACAGGAAGTAGTTGATGAACTACTTATCGAAACAAAAGATAACATAACCGGCGGTTATGATCGTTTGTGTATCGTATTCCGAAATGATGCTACATTGAAAGCCAATCATCCATATGATGCGGAAAAATTATTCAATAAAACCGGAGGAGTAAATCAAATATATACTCGATCGTCAAACAACAAAGAGTTGATTACAAATGTAGTGAAACCTGATACAAAAAAAATGACAATGTATCTTGTGCCACCTAATGAACGACAAGAGATAACCTTAAAAGCGAAACGGCTTAATTCCTTAAAATCGATAACTTCTATTATTATAGAAGATCATAAGACCGGAAGGTTGGTGGATTTGATGAAAACGTCATTTACCTTTCTTTCTTCGCCGTCTGATAAGGTAGACCGTTTTACGCTTCATTTTAATAGCAGTTTGGTTAGCATAGATGATATTAAGACTACTTCATCACTATCTGCTTACTATTCTTTTGGACAGGTAACTGTGCAAGGACTTACAGAGAAAGCGCTTAACAAAGAGGTGATGATCTATAATATGCAAGGACAATTGATGCATAAACAGATAGTAACAGCTATTGAGCCTTTGCTGATCAGAAAGTTCTTAGATAAAGGTGTATATATTGTAAATATAGCTGAAGAGCCACAGGCCATAAAGCTATGGGTAAAATAAAAAAGTTTCAAATCCTTTGTCTATAAAAAATATTGTTCTACATTTGCGCCATTCAAAGAAAAGAAAGTAACAAATGGTAAACAATATTCTTCATAACATCATTCTCGTGGTCCTCTTAGTCATTAGCAGGTGAGGAGAAAGGTGTGTAAGATATTGTAAATCATAAAAAAGATAATTCATAAGCCCTTTCTCCTAAGAGAAAGGGCTTTTTTATTTGATAAAAAAATGAAGAATCAATTAAGAAGCGCAAGTAGTCTGCAAGGCCGGCGTATGGCCGGCGCAAGGGCATTGTGGCGTGCAAATGGGATGAAAGAAGAACAAATGGGTAAACCCGTTATAGCCATTGCCAATTCATTTACTCAGTTTGTTCCCGGCCATGTTCATTTGCATGAAATCGGGCAGTTAGTAAAAAAGGAGATTGAAAAATTAGGCTGTTTTGCCGCCGAGTTTAATACGATTGCTATTGACGACGGTATTGCCATGGGGCATGACGGGATGCTTTACTCATTGCCTTCGCGCGATTTGATAGCCGATAGCGTGGAATATATGGTGAACGCGCATAAAGCAGACGCCATGATTTGTATCAGTAACTGTGATAAAATCACACCCGGAATGTTAATGGCTGCCATGCGGTTGAATATCCCTACGATATTTGTTTCGGGAGGCCCGATGGAAGCAGGTGAATTAAACGGACGTGCGTTGGATTTGATTGATGTGATGATTGAAGCAGCCGACGATTCTATCAGTGATGAAGAAATAGAGAAAGTAGAATATGCCGCCTGTCCTACCTGCGGAAGTTGCTCCGGTATGTTCACCGCCAATTCCATGAATTGCCTGAACGAAGCGATCGGCCTGGCGCTTCCGGGTAATGGCACCATTGTAGCCACCCACGCCAACCGGCTTCAATTGTTTAAGAAAGCCGCCGGACTGATTGTTGAAAACACTTATAAGTACTACCGGGATGGCGACGACTCGGTGCTTCCCCGCAGCATAGCTACCCGCCAGGCCTTTTTGAATGCCATGTCGCTCGATATTGCGATGGGAGGGTCTACCAATACAGTCCTTCACTTATTAGCCGTAGCGCATGAAGCGGAAGTAGATTTCACTATGAAAGATATCGACAGGCTATCCGGCAAAACGCCCGTCCTCTGCAAAGTAGCTCCCAATACGCCGGTTTATCATATAGAAGATGTAAACCGGGCGGGCGGAGTAATCGCCATTATGGACGAATTGATGAAAGCCGGCCTTGTAAATGGCGGCGTCAAACGGGTAGACGGTTTAACCCTGTCTGAAGCAATCGCCCGGTATAGCATTCTTTCGCCGCAGGTAACAGACGAGGCGCTTGTGCTTTATAAGAGTGCGCCCGCCCGCCGGTTTAATTTAGTGATGGGCTCGCAGGAAAGCTATTATAAGGAATTGGATACGGACAGGGAAAAAGGTTGCATCCGCGATTGGGCGCACGCCTATGTGAAAGATGGGGGCTTAGCCGTATTATACGGCAATATTGCCTTGGACGGATGTGTGGTAAAAACAGCCGGGGTAGACGAAAGCATCTTCCGTTTTGCTGGTCCGGCCAAGGTGTTTGATTCGCAGGACGCCGCCTGCGAAGGGATATTAAGCAACAAGGTAGTGGCCGGCGATGTGGTGGTCATCACCTACGAAGGACCGAAAGGCGGGCCGGGCATGCAGGAGATGCTGTATCCTACCTCTTATAT
>JAISDJ010000252.1 GCA_031264865.1 Tannerellaceae bacterium
ATTGAGATTGAACTCAAGCAATATGAATTTATGATTAGCCATATCAGCGAAAAGTATTTTGCTTTTAATTTTATGACACAAATATGACACATTTTTCTGAAAACACAAAGAAATCAAGGAAAATAAATATTAAATAGATATCCATACTATGATTTATCAAACTGATTATCAATGAAAAATAAAATAGAAGCAAATAGTTATAAATCGGCAATGATTTTCTGGGGGGGGGCGTGTGGTCGCATGTTCAAATCCTGTCATCCCGACTGGTGAGAATAAAGAGGTTAAGTGGAGTATTTAATCTCTTTTCTTTTTATACCTATCAATATTTATATCCGATCGAAAAGGTTAAACTATAATTCCGGTGTTCGTATCTTGTATTCCTTGCAATATCCAAAAATCCTTGATCACAACTTATATCCAAATTAAACTTTTTATATTCAAGATTAACTAAAGCTCCTAAGCCAAAATCAAACCGTTTAAGTTCTTGATAGTACAAATATTCTTCATTTTTCCCAAAAGTTTTGTATTCATGTTCTGATGTTCCATCACCCCAAACACTATTATTTAATGTTTCTTTAGATTTTCCTCCTATCCCATAAGCGAAATAAGGACCGATTCCAAACCCTAAGTTAAGATCATCTGATAAATTGAATTTATAAGCTCCATATAAAGGTAATTGAAGGTATTGTTGTTCAAATTTATGCGTAAAATCAGGAGTACCACAAGTATAATTTGTATAATCAAGGTCCTCGATTTTAGAACCTTTAGTAATAAAATATACGCCTGACAGGATATTAAACCTTTGAGAAATAGTATAGTCTACGGTAAGTCCGATTTGATAGCCAACTCTAAATGATGATCCGTTTGTATCAACATTATCAAGCATTGCATTAGACATATTTACCCCGGCATTCACGCCAAAACGAAAAGGGGAATTTTGCGAAAACACACTTGTACTAACAAGCAAAAAGAACGACAAAAAGCTCAACTTCAACACATTCATAATCATTTCTATTAATTTGTTTTGTTCTTGATTGCGGTAAAAGTAATGAATATTTGCAAATCACCCTTATTTACACACTGAATTCTTTACGTTTAACTGTTTCCGGCCTCTGTTTGGGCTTCATTCCCAACACTTCTCTGAGTTCATCATATTCCTGCCTAAACCATTGAACCATACTGATATCATTAATAAGCAAGCGAAAAACCGCTCATTTGAATAAAACATGGGATGTATACTATCTTGTGGAAAGATCTTCATATACCTTTAAAAGCATTTTATCTTTTGAATTTATAGAAAAATTACCGCTTTCTATTTTCATGTTAATCATTGGTGCGGAAAGAATTTTTCCTTGGTAATAAAATGCAAGCATATTTCCTATATTTTTTTTCGTATATTCTGCAAACTTTTTCGTACCGTTCTCATCGAATTTTCCTGATAATTCATAAATGATATCAGTAGAATCCATGTGACAAGAATCTAACGTGGCAAATACAACATCTTTCATTGTCAAAACAGGCTTTCCTGTTATTTCTTTTCCGTCAATTGTATTATACCAGCCGGCAACTTTGTTGCTATCACAACTAATTAAAAGAAAAATCGTCAAGAATATTAAAATGATTTTCATTTCTATTAATTTAATAGTTTTCTTCATTATCTCGTTTTATGACCTTCTAAACCTTATAGAATGTAGAATTGCTTTGATTTACCTTGCAGTACATGCGATGCAAGGATATGTCTTATCGCAAAGATACAAAATTTATGATTTATCTTAAGATTGATAAGATAAGCCTTTTCTCAAGAGGTTTCTACCTTTTTTGAAAAAGGCGCTTACCCTTTCGAAAAAAGGTAGGCATGAAATTTTATCAGCCAGCGTGGCGGTACCTGGCAAGGTGAGAAAATCAAAACCCTAAGGATATTTCAACGTTTGTTGTACTAAATCACATCGAATGTTTTTACATCTACAACATTTATAAAAGCTACACCTCAAGTTTCTGGGGCAAAAGCAGCATATGTATCGTTAGGAATAATCAAAAAGAATGCTATCTTTGCTTTTTGAGATGAATGCTTATGAGAACCCTTGTTAGCCTTTTGTTGTTTGTTTTTGTAATCACTGGTTTTGTGTCTTGTCATCGGTTGACGGAGGAAAAGAAATATGTGATAGGCTTGTCGCAATGTATGTTGGATGATGCCTGGCGAGTGTCTATGATACGGGAGACGTTGCTGGAGGCTTCTAATTATGATAATATCGAAGTGGTTATCCGGAATGCGGATACTAACAATGAACAGCAAATTAGTCAGATACAAGAACTCATTGATCTAAAAGTGGATGTACTAATCATTTCTCCTAACCAGTCCGATCCGCTTACTCCTATTGCAGAAAAGGCCTTTCAGGCTGGTATACCGACCATCATTACTGACCGGAAAATACATTCGGATCTTTATACTACATTTATCGGAGCGGATAATTACGAGATAGGCGTTACTGCCGGAGAATACGCACGGTCTCTTCTTTCCGAAAATGCTGTTATTCTGGAAATATGGGGGATGAGCAGTTCTTCTCCGGCACAGGAGCGGCACCTCGGATTTGCAGAAGCGGTAAAAGGCAGGCGAGACATTTCGTTTATACAGTTTGATGGCGACTGGAGATACGACTCAACCTGTGTTCGTATCAGGCGGATGGAGCTTCCCCAAAAGATCGATTTTGTATATGCACACAACGATATGATGGCTATTGCAGCACGTGAATATTTTGACGAACTTGATCCGGAAAGCGTGCACACACTGCCTATTATTGGGGTAGATGCCGTTCCCAATGCCGGGCTGGAAGCGGTAGCCGACGGACGGATCAATGCCTCGTTCATGTATCCAACCGGGGGAGACCAGGTGATCCGTACTGCTATGCGATTGTTGAATGGGGAGGCGGTAGAGAAGTCTATCCGCTTGGAAACCGCACGGGTAGACTTGGCAAGCGCCCGGACATTACTGTTACAGAACAAAACCATACAGCGCTATCAGGAACGTATCGAACAGCAACGAACCAATATCGAGCTACTGCTGAACCGGTTCCAGTTTCTGCAAAATTCGCTTCTTTTAATCTCCGTTTTGTTAGTGGCGTTTATCGTCCTGATCTTTTATACGTACCATATTAACCGGAAAGTTTATAAGCGAAACAGGGAACTGTCTGAAATGAATCGTAAAGAAAAGGAACAGCAGGAGAAACTACTGGCCCTCAATACGGAGATAAAGGAAGTAACCGCCCAGAAACTACAGTTCTTTACCAACGTATCTCACGAGCTTCGGACGCCGCTTACGCTTATCATCGGTCCATTGAATAAGCTGACGATGCTGATGAAGAACTCCCCGTATTTATCCGACCTCCTGCTGATCCGGAAAAATGCCGACAGGCTGTTGAAGGATATTAATCAGATTCTTGATTTCAGGAAGTTGGAAAACTCCAAAGAACAGATAAAGGTACATGCTACCGACATCGTCTCTTTTGCCGGAGAGGTGAAAACGTATTTTGAGAGTATGGCACAGTCGCGAAACATAGATCTTTCCTTTCATTCCGAAATGGAGAAAGAAATTATATGGATCGATTCAGACAAAATAGAAAAGATATTGGTTAATCTATTGTCGAATGCATTTAAGTTTACTCCGGATGGCGGAAAGATACAGGTATCAGTCTATGAAAAAGAGAATAAGGTATATATAGATGTGGAAGACAACGGGCGGGGAATAGAGGAAGACAGGATTCCTTACCTGTTTGACCGTTTCTATACCGAAAAAAGCGCTTCGGGAACAGGTATCGGATTACATTTAGCCAAAGAATATATACTTCTGCATCATGGGAATATAACGGTAAGAAGTGTTGTAGGCAAAGGCTCGGTCTTTACCGTAGATTTATGTAAAGGGAAAGAACACGTTGAAAAGGATGCCGTATTGGAACTGCCCGCTTCGCAACTCTCTTTTGAAGCCTCTCAATTGGATGATACCGAAGAAAAAGCCATGCTTTCAGATTCTTATCCGTACATCATCCTTATTGTAGAAGATGATAAGGAGGTACTTTCTTACTTGGAGGATGAACTGAAAAGCAACTTTCGCACCCTTACGGCAACGAACGGGAAAGAGGCGCTGGAAATACTACAGACCGAAGAGGTTTCTTTACTGCTGAGCGATGTTATGATGCCGGAAATGAATGGCTTTGAGTTGTGTCGTATTGTTAAGAATGAAGTTTCGCTCAATCATATTCCGGTCATACTGCTTACGGCGCTTGCAGAAGAGAGGCAGAAAACATTTGCTATTTCCGGCGGGGC
>JAISDJ010000038.1 GCA_031264865.1 Tannerellaceae bacterium
GGATGGAATTTGAATATATATTTTCCCATCAGAAGCCCTATCATCATCGGTACGATACTGACAAAGATGCCGGCAATGAAGAGGCTGGCGCCGGAGGCTTTTAATCCGGCAATGAAGTCGGGCCCGGCATTAATCCCCACTACGGCGATGAAGACGTTAAGACCGAGATTATTCATCAGCCATACGGCCGATTCGGGAACGGCCCCGAAGGTAGGGCGCATGGAACGTATCCATCCGAAAATAATACCGATAATCAATACGCCCCCACTGGCGCTCAGGCTCAACGGCACATTTCCCAGTCGCAGCGTAAGAGAACCCAGAATTCCCCCAACGAAAATACCTGTTCCCACGTATAGCAAGTCGGTAATGGTGGTCGGGCGTTCGGGATATCCCAGGTATTTGGCAAAGCGGTCAACGTCTGCACGGCGTCCTTCTATTTCCAGAATGTCGCCACGTTCGATCGTTACATTTTCCAACAGCGGCACATCCGCTTTGTTTCTCATCATTTTCCTGATAATACTGCCATGCCGTTGTTCGTTCGTTTTCATATCATGCAGACTCGTGCCGATGATGGCTCTGTTGGCAACGATTACTTTCAGCGTTTCTACCCTGAAATCGAGTAATTCAAGGTCGGCTACTTCTTTTCCTATCAGATTCTCGTCGGCCACGATCGTATCCATCGGCCCGTTCAACGCAAGACTGTCTCCAAGCTGAATGATTTGGCCGGGGTCCGGGTCTTTAATAATATCGCCTTTCTGATTCCGGATGCTTTCCACGAAGGTAGGCCATCCTTTGCCCACCAGCATATCTTCCAGGTCTTTGACCGTTTTATTCTGTTTAAAGAAGTCGCTGGTAGCCTTAATAACCCTGAACGTCGTTCCGTTGTAGGCATAGATAAGAGAAGGATCGTTGCCCGGCAGCAGGCCGCCGAGCGACTTTTCGTACTCTTTCGTCTGCTTTATAATATCCCCGCCTAATATCTTCGGGCCGAGTGACGCCAGAAACCATGCTGTACCCGCCGTTCCAAAAATATAAGTAACAGCATACGCCACAGGGATTTCATTGATAAATGTCTGCTTTTGGGCGTCGGAAATAGAAAGCTGATTAATCGAATCCGTAGCAACTCCGATAACCGCAGAAATCGTATTCGCACCGGATAACAGGCCAACGGTATTCCCTAAATCAAACCCGGCAATCAGGGCCGCTCCCCATGCCGTAAGCAAACATGTTACGCAAATGATAACCGCAAAAAGGATCTGCGGAATCCCTTCCTTTCTCAGACTGCGTACAAATTGAGGTCCCACGCTGTAACCTACGGCGAACAGGAAAATCAGGAAAAAAGCCGATTTAACCGTAGGTGATATGGAGATGTTCAATTGCCCGACCAGTACGCCCACCAGCAAGACGCCTGTTACCGAGCCCAACCCTATCCCTTTGATTTTAACCTGCCCGATAGCAAACCCGACGGCAAGTGTCAGAAAAATAGCCAATTCGGGGGACGCCTGTATTGTTTTAATAATCCATTCCATAAATAATCACTTATTTATTCGACAACAATTTCATAAGAGAACAATTCAGGCTCCCGGAAGGTTCAACTATATCAAAAAAAGAAGCTGCCTCTATCCGAAGCAGCTTCCGTATTACATCTATTAATTTCAATTATCAATCGCCACCCCAACCGGTATAGCGATACAGTCAACCAACGCTGTATATAAAGCATCGCCCACTTACAGCTCACATGACGCTCAAGAGCTTTGACTAACAGACCATGGTCGATATTGTCAAAGAAACCTTTGATGTCCATGTCAACTATCCAAGGATACCGGTAAGAGCGTTCACGCGCTTTTGACACGGCATCCAGCGCTGAACGGTTTGCACCATAACCATAAGGAGAATTACGACCGGATTAAATCCGAAGTAAAGCAAATCGTTGAAATCGAGATTCAGCGTATTAAGGATGATCCCGACCTTTGCCACTTGTTGCCGAAGGAGGAATAGAAATGATTAGAGCCGCAAATTGCGGCTCTAACTATTTTATATCTAACTCTACTTCCTGTGGCTTTCCATTAGGGAAAAAAGAGGGCACTATATTTTCTTCATAATAATCATATAGTGGATGAACTTTCTCTAAGAAATCTTTTATCACATTATCGTGAAAAATATATCTTTCTCCCGGCTCTCCATATTTTAAATTATCACTTATGCCTTTGTAAGATCCCATCAACCCTGTATTTTGTATGGGAAGAATCAAATCATATATCTCAGAAAAGAGGTCATTTTCAGCAGAAATTTTATTAATTTCTCTTTGTACTTGATCTATTAAATTTAGAAATTCGTTTGCCCAATCTACGTTTTTTCTTTCTTTCCCCCCTTGTATATTAGCCTCCCATTCTGCATCTGTTGGATATTTATCTTTAAATTCGAATCCATATATCATAAGATTTCTTAATATAAAATCATCTGTATAAGTTATGATTTTCATTACGGAAACATGAATATATTTTACTCGTTTTTCTTTACGAATAATGAATGGGATGTGAATGGAAACAAAATAAAATATAAAACCCGCTAAATAGGACATACACAGAGTATTGACATAGATGCCTATTTTGTATCCTCCTTTGAAAATTTCGTCTATATCAATAAGGACAAAATTATACAATATACTTATGCTCAAAATGAGTAATGTAGGCATATAAACGTATAGGCTTAACGTTTTAATAAACCTTTTCAAAAATGATCCTTTTTTTTCAGAAGGAACAAATATTTTCACTTGATTAGTATTTGATGTGCTTTCCATAAAAAATATGAATAACTATTTTAAACTTTCTTATTATTTACACAAGTTGGATACAATTCTGATAAATAGCATCCATTAATATTTCCAATTTAGAAAAATCATATCCAGTTTTATTTCGTAATTTCTTGAACGGCGCAACATAATTACCTTTATTTTCAAGTGAACCTTGATAATCGTCATAATCTTTGATATAGTTCGTCCATCTTACTCGATGAGTAGTTTTTTTCGTCTTTGCGAGATCCAAAAAACACTCTATTGCAACTGCCCGCCCATTGATATTTTGTTGCGATTCGCCTGAAACACATACTGTTAAAAAATTGTCGAAAGATTTGCTTTCTGGCAATTTCATTACTCCCATATTTTTAGGTAGCTTTAATTTTTGCACTTTATCAAAATTGCTAACACCTTCTAAATCATTATCAAAAATTACTAATACCTTATTTTGGATTTTTATACTTGATAAACCTTGACAAAACCGGAAAAGATTACCAGTGCCTGTAAATGGGTAATTATCTTCCATATCAATAAAAGTGAAAAAATCCAAGATGCCAGGTTTCAGCAATTCAAGCGTTTTTTTTATAATAAATGTGTCAGAACTACCTTCTGTAACTATAAGAAACTTATCGCTATCGTCTATCCCTACATAAATATCATCTACATATCCACCTTCTAAAACATCTGCTGTCCTCCATTCTAAGTCTAATTCTAAATTTTGGGGATTCTCCATAAGCAAACGCAGAAGAAATTTAACATCAAAATTTTCAAAGAAATGGGAATAATCATAAATCAAATCGTCAGAAAGATGCTGTCGTAAGGGTGCGAATAGTTTATTATTTAGTATATGTTCCAATGTATATTCACCTAAACTATAATCCCCTTCTTCAAAACTGTTCTTATAGTTTTGAATATTGATATTTGAAAATATATTAAGAAAGTCCTCGAAACTTAATGGTATAGGTGGATAGTAATCAGGATAATTGTCTAAAATTTGTTGGAATAAAGCCCTCAAATTATGTTTAGAATATCCTAATAGTTCTAATCTTTCTTTTACATCGCTTAATTTTTTGGAATACCCCAGTTTATTTTCGACTATATTATCAGCATAGTAATAAGGAATATCTTTCTTGTCAGTAGGAAGAAATAGTTTTGAATAATCATTGAAATACCAATTCTTACCCCAATCCACTTCCATTTCACCTATTCCTAATGTTATCATTGACCCCATAACACTATTCTTTTTCAGGAATTATTGTTGCTAAATCATCTTCAATATCTATCCCATAAGCTGCTGATATTTGAGCAATCATATTGCCAAATGTTCCTCGCATTTCTCCCAATGCAGAACCAAATACCCAGTTTGAATAATTGCCGTTATATCTTGCCTCATCTAAGAAGCGTTCATCTTTAGAACTAAACCTGTCCAAAAACTTTCTGCAAGATATACGCATTGCTTTTATGTATGAAAACAGGTTTGAATCACTATCTGTTTGCTGCATTTCAGAAGTAAGATACTCCCTCATTCGACAAACAGATTCTACGCAGTAACGAGGCGACTCTAATTCTGACGGATTATATAGTACCCGCCTATCTTCCAAAAAACGAATCACTCTTTGTGCAACCTTACGTTCGGATTCAGGCGGATTCCAAGATATGCCGAAAAATGGACAACTAATACCTGTCAAGCGTTCCTTAATATCTTTAAATGATAACATGTTAGATTTCCTTTATTATTGATTGACACAAAGATACGTTATTTTGTTAACTCTTTTAAGAAATTGAGAAACATAACTTGGTTCAGCGGTATTCTTTGCAATAGACGATCGCCCTAAATCACATCAGATTTTGAATAAAAACAGCAAAAACGAAAGACAAAAACACACCTAATTCTCCAATCACCCCGGACAACCCCAGACATACGTCGCCACTCTCTTAATTCCTTGCAATCAGTCCGTTAAAACAGCTTACTTTCGTTCTGCATTAATAATAATGCAGAATAAAAACATATTTATTATGGACGAAAGTAAAGTAAAAAATGACGAGCCTAAAGTGTTGTTGACACAAGGCGAGGACGGCAAACGGAAAGCTGTCACGGGTATGGAGCAGAACGGAAAGTTGAACACCGTCGATCCGACCAAAGAGAATTCGGATAAATTCTTAGAAATTAATTCGAACGGGAATGTGCTTGAAAATTTCATGAAGAAGTTTTCGGCACAGTATGAGAAGCCTTCCCATACGGGACTGTATGCGGTTACTGCCAGCGCGGTCGTGAACATTGCGGCGTTTCTCGACAAAATTATCAAGGTTTACTTTAACTTCTGCGGATTTTTTTAGTGGGGGCGTCCGGTGTCAAACATCGGACGCCTATTTTATTTATGATAATCTGCTTTCCTTTCGGTTGTTCTGCATCTACATTGATACTTAACTGGAACATAGTGGTTGCTATTAGTCACTGCGTTATTTAATCGAATCGGTTTATTATCTGGCTGTACCACTATTCGCTTTATAGCCTATTCTTCGTTTATAGCTTGATTATAATATCGACGCGCTCATCTATCCGGTAATCGTTCCTTTCTATTTTATGGCTGTCTGCCAGTCAAACCAAAAGGCTACTTATTCTGCCCAACTCCCGACTATCATCCATGCGGTTATCCCACCTTTCAACATAACGCCGGGTATTCCTTCGTCCTGAATTAATCAGCATCCAATCGCTTATATGCGGCAAGCGGAATTATTCTTTGTCGGATTGAGCAGGGTTTATACCACTTCCCAACACACCGTTTACAGGACATAAGCACCATATCCGCACTTCTTATTAAATCCCATGACTTGTTTATATTTTCCGACCGGGTGCGTGTATTTAGCGGGCAAAGGTGTTTACGGCTTCTTAACGGGCAGTAAAGTTCAGGCTGCGTTTGCTAAAAAATCTTCCTCTTTCCCGTTCCGGGCGAGCGTATTTCCCAACAAAAACTTGACAGCCCTAAAGCCTACACCGGAAATCGCCCATAAAACAACGACCGTATGGTCATAAAATTTGAAG
>JAISDJ010000276.1 GCA_031264865.1 Tannerellaceae bacterium
CATAATTCTTAAAAGAGGCTCCACGCGACCGTTAATCCCGCCATCACGATGGCTACCATGCTCATCAGTTTGATCAAGATATTGAGGCTGGGGCCCGACGTATCTTTAAAAGGGTCGCCCACCGTATCGCCTACCACGGTGGCTTTGTGCACGTCGCTTCCCTTGCCGCCGAAGTGGCCTTCTTCCACATGTTTCTTGGCATTATCCCAGGCTCCTCCTGCGTTTGCCATGAAGATGGCAAGGACGAAGCCGGTGCTCAGCCCGCCTATCAGCAGCCCCACTACGCCGGGAACGCCGAAAATAAAGCCCGTTACAATGGGGGCTACAATGGCCAGTAAAGAAGGAATCACCATTTCGCGTTGCGCTCCTTTGGTGGATATTTCCACGCACCGGGCATAATCGGGTTCTCCCTCTCCGGTTAAGATACCTTTGATTTCGCGGAATTGGCGGCGCACTTCTTCTACCATACTTGCGGCAGCACGGCCAACGGCATTCATCGTCAGTCCGCAGAATAAGAACGCCATCATGGAACCAAGGAATACCCCTACCAATACTTTGGGATTCATCAGGGTAACGTCATAATAATACATAAAGTCGGTAAACGTAGCTTTGTTTATTTCAATGGTCTGCCCGCCTATCTCCACTACGGTATGTCCCAAACGGATCAATCCGATCTTTATCTCTTCGATATAAGAAGCTAAAAGGGCCAAACCGGTTAATGCAGCAGAGCCAATGGCAAATCCTTTTCCTGTTGCAGCGGTGGTATTTCCTAATGAGTCGAGTGCATCGGTACGTTTACGCACTTCCGGGCCAAGGCCAGACATTTCAGCATTCCCTCCGGCATTATCAGCGATAGGGCCATAAGCATCGGTTGCCAACGTAATACCTAAGGTAGAAAGCATCCCCACAGCAGCAATGCCTATACCATATAATCCCATAGCCACATTCGTAAAATCGAATCCGGAAGCAAAAAGAAACGCACAAATAATTCCTATTACAACGGCTAAAACTGGAATAGCCGTAGAAAGCATTCCCAAGCCAAGCCCTGAAATAATAACGGTAGCCGGGCCGGTCTTTCCGGCTTCGGAAACACGTTGTGTTGGTTTATAGGATTGTGAAGTATAATATTCGGTAGATTGGCCGATAACGATTCCCACTAATAGTCCGACAATAACCGAACCGCTTATCCACATCCAATTATCCATTCCTAATAAATAAAGGATAACAAACGTTGCCGCAGCAATCAGCACCGAACTAAGATTCGTTCCCAGGGATAAAGAACTTAATAGCTTCTTTATGCCGGCGTCTTCCTTTGTACGCACAGCAAAAATACCTAAAATAGATAATATAATACCTATGGCGGCAATCAGCATAGGAGCTATAACGGCTTTGTATTGAAGTTCCACACTACCGGTAGAAACAAAAGCTGCAGCTCCCAAAGCTGCCGTTGCAAGAATAGAACCACAATAAGATTCATACAAGTCGGCGCCCATACCAGCTACGTCGCCTACATTATCACCTACATTATCGGCGATGGTTGCCGGGTTCCTTGGGTCGTCTTCAGGGATACCGGCTTCTACCTTACCTACCAGGTCGGCGCCAACATCCGCCGCTTTTGTATAGATACCACCTCCTACACGTGCGAACAAGGCTTGCGTGGAAGCCCCCATACCAAAGGTAAGCATGGTAGTAGTTATAATCGTTAGTTTATGCGAAGGGTCTAATGCTTCAGCCGGGATAAAAGCATTCAGTAGAATATACCAGAAGGAGATGTCCAACAGGCCAAGCCCTACCACAACCAGCCCCATAACAGCTCCGCTACGGAAAGCTACCTGCAGGCCTTTGTTCAGCGATTGACTTGCAGCATGAGCGGTACGTGCAGAGGCATACGTTGCCGTTTTCATACCCAAAAACCCTGCCAGGCCGGAAAAGAAACCACCTGTAAGGAACGCTACAGGCACCCATTCGTTTTGCACATGAAAACCAAATGCCATAATAGCAAAAAGAATAACTAATACTAAAAAGACGAGAGTAACAATCTTATATTGCTGCTTTAAGTACGACATAGCTCCTGCTCGTACATGTGAGGCAATTTTCATCATCAACGGGGTTCCTTCACTCTCTTTCATCATTTGCCGGAAAAAATACCAAGCAAACAGCAACGCCAGGATTGACGCGATAGGTACAATCCAAAAAATACTTGTAATCATAAAGATACGGTTTATTTAAGTTTAGTGTTTGTAAATGTACTAAAAAGGAGCAACAAATAAACAATTTGTGGAATATTTCTTTTTTTCAAAGCGTAATTCTTATTATTTGAAAGGTGGCAAAAGGCGAGAAAATCATTACTCTACCCCGTCGCCACCATACTTATAATTTCAGGGTTTTACCGGTGTATCGCCCATTTCAAACGTTAAAGTTCCGCCTGCTTCTATGTCTTTGAAATGGATGAACGAATCGTTGTACGGCTGTCCGTTTAACTGAATGCTTTGGATATATTTATTCTCTGCACTGTTATTGTGGGCAATGATGCGGAAGGTTTTGCCATCTTTTACCTTTATAACTGCGTCGTCTATTAAAGGACTACCGAAAACATACTTACCACCGGCTGGTTCTACCTGATATATTCCCAAAGCAGAGAGAACGTACCAAGCCGACATTTGGCCTACATCTTCATTACCGGAAAGGCCTGCCGGACGGTCGTTATACATAACGGATAAAACTTCTCTTACTTTGTCTGCCGTTTTCCAGGGTTGGCCTACATACGGATACATATAAATTATATGATGACTGGGTTCGTTGCCATGGGCATACTGTCCGATAAGTCCGCTGATATCCGGAGAGGCGTGTTCGCCTAATGAACCTTCTACGATAAATAACGAATCCAACTTTTCTATAAAGCGTTCTTTACTGCCAAACAAATCAACCAATCCCTCTATATCATGCGGAACAAGCCAAGTATATTGCCAGGCATTTCCTTCGGTGTAGTCATTATCACGGTGAACCGATTCAAACGGGTTAAAGTGTGTACGGAATGTACCTTCCGATGAAAGGCCGCGTACAAACTGTGTTTCTTTATCAAAATAATGTTTATAGGATTTGCTTCGATTTATGAAATAATCATATTCTTCGGTTTTACCCATTTGTTTAGCAACCTGGGCAATACTCCAGTCGGCAATGGCATATTCCATACATTTGGCCAATCCTTCCGGTTCCTTATCGTAAGGGATATAGCCATATTCTTTCAGATACTTCAAGCCCCTTTCGTCGAGCATGGCTGAATTTTTCATAGCCTCGAAAGCCAGTTCTTTATCAAATCCGCTGTATCCTTTCAAAATAGCGTCTGCCACTACCGATATACCCGGATTACCTACCATACAATCTGTCTCACATCCCATTAAATGCCATACAGGCAGTTTCCCTTGTTGCTGATAAATCGTAAGCATCGTATTTACGATATCACTCATCTTTTCAGGATGAATAATTGTCATCAATGGGTGCGCTGCTCGGTATGTGTCCCATAAAGAGAATGTTGTATAGTTTTTGAATGCGCCATTTTGGTGCATCTGCTTATCTGCGCCGTAATAATCATTGTTTATATCGCAAAATTCCGACGGAGCAATCATCGTATGGTATAAAGCCGTATAGAACGTACGTTTTACCTTGCTGTCGTTTGTATGGATACTAATTTTATTTAGTTCTTCATTCCAGGCCTTATCAGCGTCTGCAATTGTTTGTTCGAAATTCCAGCCGGGAAGTTCCGCCTGCATATTTAATTTAGCGTTTTCAATACTTACGGGCGAAAGCGCTACTTTGGCATATAACACTTCTTTGTCATTCATATCGAACAAAGCCTGTCCGTATGTTCTTGCGGCTATCAGGCTGGCGCCTTCTTTGATTTCATTCTTTTCCGAAACGACAAACGTTTTCATCGGTTTCGAAAATATAGCCGTAAAGAAAACCCGCTGATCATTCGCCCAACCCTTGGAATAACGATAACCGTATATCACCGAATCATTTTCCTGAACGATATATCCTTCTACCGGCGCATCCCAAGCCTGCCCGTTTTCGAGGTCGATAATCACTTTTGCTTCGTTTGACGCCGGGAACGTATATTTATGAAACCCTACCCGTTTGGTAGCGGTAAGTTCTACATCAATATTGTACCGGTCGAGATGCACTCCGTAATAACCGGCTTTTGTCTTTTCTGTTTTCCGGTCGAACAAAGAGAATTTTCCTGTGCTATAATCATCAGCAGCGCTTCCCCGGTTAAGATTTACCTCACCAATGGCCGGCATAAAGTTCACATCCCCCAAATCGCCAATACCCGTACCGTTGAGGTGCATGTGGCTGAATCCGATAATTGTAGAGTCGGAAATATGATACCCCGAACACCAGTCCCATGTCTGCGGAATATTAGACGGGCCTAATTGTACCAAGCCAAACGGCACATTTGCACCCATAAACACATGTCCGTGGTCGCCCGTCCCGATATAGGGATCAACATATTGCGTGAGATTTTCCAACGCTACTTCTGCTTTTTCTTCCTTCACACAAGAACTAAAAACAACAGAGCCAATCAATAAACAGCCAAAAGCTTTTCTTTTATTCATGATAATTAGTATAAGATACACCCTACAAATTTACAGGATACTACACATTCTTGTTATGCTTTCCCTTTGTTTTTAAGCTATTTTAATTAATGTCGTTTAATTAAGCCATGACTTCAGGAAATCCAGTCGCTTTCTTCGGAGATTGGAGGCATATCCCTTAAGATTGATAAGATAAGCTTTTTCTCAAGAGGCGCCTAACTTTTTTGAAAAAAATGCCTACCTTTCGAAAAAAGGTAAGCATGAAATTTTATTGACCGGCGCAGCCTGGCAAAGAAATCACTTAACTAAACGGCATTGATTTGTAGTTTCAAAATTATCTAAGGGGGCTTTTGACACACCCTCTTTTAAAGAGAAGATCCCGTCTCGATTGCTAACAGTTCCAATACCTTTATTCTCAAATCCGATACTGACATATTCAATACTTTCACCTTATAATATCTTTTGTCGTTCCCTGAATTTGCATTTGAGCATTAGCAACAGAAGTGTAAGAAAGAAAACCAAATAAGAAATATATACTTTTATACATAAAACTAGGTTATAAATAGCTGTAAGACGAATGGAAGACTTAAGAATCCTTGCAAACATCCTGCACTACCAATCCTGCTATTGTAAATCCAAATATTGCCGTAGTATGCGCCATTGTTCCATTGATTTGAGCTTTTGAACTACACCATTCATGATTAAACAGTTCTGGGTTTCCCGAATCGGGACGACCTTTTGGGCAAAGGCATTTTTCCGTTCCGCAAGACGTGTTCCTTCCTTTATTCTCAATAACTTCCTCACTGAAGACGCACAAGAATTTTTTCGCAGGCAGGCCGGTTTTTCTCAATTTACGCCTTAAAGCAGTACCTAGCGGACAACCTTTCACCTTCCAAAACTCGGCAACTTGGATCTTAGACGGATCCATCTTCAAGGCAGCGCCCATCGAAGAGAAAAACACTGCGTTCGTTTGGCATGCTGTCCGTATCAAATGAATCTTGTTTTTCAGACTGTCAATGGCGTCGATGATGTAATCATAATTTTCCAAACAAAAAGATTCGCTGGTTTCTTCACTGTAAATCATCTGAAGCGCTTGGATATTTGCCCTTGGATTGATTTCCAATAGTCGCCTTTTCAGTACCTCGACTTTCACTTCGCCCACTGTTTGTGTTGTTGCCATTAGCTGGCGGTTGATATTCGTCATACATACCCTGTCGGAGTCGACGATAGTAAGTTCTCGAATACCGGAACGAATCAAGCTCTCGGCACACCAACTGCCTACACCGCCTACGCCGAATATAATCACTTTCGTATCGGCCATTTTTTTCATCAACTCATCGCCTATCAGCAATTCCGTCCTTTGAAACAAAGCGCGTTCTAATCCCATGTGTTTTATTTGAAATCCGGGTGCAAATTTACATGAAATAAATCACGATTAAGCAAATAAGATCCGGTAATGGAGATAGAATGTGCGTAGATGGCAAGCAGAACCCTGTTTTTTTATAATAGTGACGGATGTGATTGCTTTAAAAAGAGATTGTATTTACTGCTACTTACCGGATATTTATGTACTTTTGCCTTGAATATATTTAATTCAATATTAGGTGGTATGAAAAGATTATTGTTTGTATTATTTATAGCTGTCGCATTTGTTTCATGCGAAGGGCCGATGGGACCACAGGGGCCGGACGGAGAGCCGGGCGGCACGTGGGAAGAAATGAAATTTATCGTTCATGCAAACGAATGGACGAAAATTGTAGAAAAAGGCACCCCTACTTTTTATTACAGTTATGAAGGCACATGGAACGCATTGGATGAATTGGCGGTGGAACGAGGTATCGTAATACCATATATGCTCGATTTTACGGGCGCTTATACTACCTTACCTTATGTTTTCCATGATAAAGACTCAAACACTGAGTGGACGGAGACAACATCCTTTAGTTTCTTCAAGGGCGGATTTGAGGTACAAGTTACGAATAGTGACTTTGCTGATGTCTCACCGGGCGAGAAGTCGTTCAGAATCATTATTTTCAAATGAAACTTTGCCGGGCGATAAGCCGGGCTTTGTTTTTCGGATAAGAAATGCGCCGGGGGGAACATTAAAACATATAATAAATGGATAAAGCGAATTTTGAAATGGTGGCTAAAACCTTGCATGGGTTGGAAGAAATATTAGCGGGCGAGTTAATTGCTTTAGGAGCTAATGATGTGCAGATTGGCCGCCGTATGGTTTCCTTTACAGGGGATAAAGAGTTGCTTTACAAGGCAAATTTTCATTGCCGGACAGCTCTGCGTATTCTTAAACCTATTTACCACTTCAAAGCGAAAGATGCCGATACGGTTTATAAAAAAGTGAAGGAAGTAGCATGGGAAAATTATATTTCACTTGATAAGACATTTGCCGTTGATTCGGTTATTTATTCGGAAGATTTTAATCACTCCAAGTTTGTAGCTTACCGGACAAAAGACGCTATTGCAGATTATTTTATGGAGAAACAGGAGAAGCGTCCTTCCGTACGGGTGAATAATCCCGATTTATATATTAATATCCATATCTCTCACAACGACTGTACGCTGTCTATTGACAGTTCGGGCGAAAGCCTGCATAAACGCGGATATCGTATAGAGCAAACCGAGGCTCCGCTAAATGAAGTTTTAGCCGCCGGTATGATCATGAAAACAGGTTGGAAGGGAGAATCTAATTTCGTAGACCCTATGTGTGGTTCCGGAACTTTATTGATAGAAGCGGCTATGATTGCCCTTAATATTGCTCCGGGTATACACCGTAAAGAATTTGCTTTCGAAAAATGGATTGATTTCGACCAGGAATTATTCGACCGCATTTATAACGACGAAAGCAATGAGCGTGAATTTACGTTTAAATGTTTCGGTAGTGATATTTCTTCCGGCGCGATACAAATTGCTGAGAAAAATATCCGTAATGCCGGACTTATGAAGTATATCGAACTGAAAGAATTACCTTTTCAGCAATTTACCGAAGCGCCGCAACCCGGCATAATGGTTACCAATCCACCTTATGGCGAACGAATTTCATCCCGCGACTTAATGGGATTATACTCGATGATAGGTGAACGGCTGAAACATGTTTTCTCCGGTTATCATATATGGATACTTAGCTATAAGGATGAGTGTTTTGATAAAATAGGCCTGCGTCCTAAGGAAAAGGTAAAGCTGATGAATGGTTCGCTGGAATGTGAGTATCGCTGTTATGAAATGTTTGATGGTAAAAACAAAGAATATAAAAAAGCGATAAACGAAGGCGGGGAACAAAAACGTTTGGAGAGAGATAACAAAAAGCAAGGTGAAAAGCGTTCTGTTAATTTCAAAACAGCCCGTATAGACCGACCGGATCGCCGATTTGCCGCAGCCCGTGCAAAAGAGGAGAAAAAGCCGATCAAAAAAAGACGGGATACTTTTAATGATTAAAATAATTGAAAAAATAACTATGAACATCTTACTACTAGGTTCGGGGGGAAGAGAGCATGCACTTGCATGGAAAATAGCGCAAAGTCCGAAAGTTGACAATGTATTTATCGCTCCTGGCAATACAGGGACCATGCATACGGGAACGAATGTACCGATACGGGTTACTGATTTTTCTGCGATAAAAGACTTTGTTCTGGCCAATAACATCCATATGGTTGTGGTAGGGCCGGAAGATCCATTAGTAAACGGGATCTATGACTTTTTTAAAAATGATTCGTCTTTGCAAGATATTCCTGTTATCGGTCCAAGTAAACAGGGCGCCCGGATGGAAGGAAGTAAAGATTTTGCCAAAGCGTTTATGGGACGTCACCAGATCCCGACAGCCCGTTATAAAAGCTTTACTGCCGACACCGTAGAAGAAGGATATCGTTTTCTTGAATCTTTACAAGCTCCTTATGTGTTAAAAGCTGATGGACCGGCATTGGGAAAAGGCGTACTGATCATTAATACGCTGGAAGAAGCAAAAAAAGAACTTCATGGCATGCTGAATGGTATGTTTGGCGATGCCGGTAAAACAGTTGTTATTGAAGAATTCCTTGACGGTATAGAATGTTCCGTTTTTGTTGTTACAGATGGCAACGACTATAAACTATTACCTGTAGCCAAAGACTACAAGCGGATTGGAGAAAGTAATACCGGACTGAATACCGGCGGAATGGGCGCCGTCTCGCCTGTACCATTTGCCGACGATGCTTTTATGCAGAAAGTGGAAGAGCATATCATCCGTCCGACGATAGAAGGGTTGAAAGCTGAAAATATAGATTATAAAGGGTTCCTCTTTTTAGGCCTCATCAACGTGAAAGGGGAACCTATGGTTATTGAGTACAACTGTCGTATGGGCGATCCTGAAACGGAGGTAGTCATTCCGCGTATCCAAAGTGATATAGTAGAGTTATTAGAAGGTATAGCTCAGGGCAACTTAAAAAACCGCCTGTTGGAAATAGATGAACGTACTGTCGCTGCTGTTGTATTGGCAAGTGGGGGTTATCCTGAAACATACGAGAAAGGCAAAGAGATTAAAGGGCTTGAAGACCAACTGTTACCTGCGACTGTTGTTTTTCATGCCGGCACGAAAGAATCGGAAGGTAAGGTGGTTACGGACGGTGGACGTGTATTGGTCGTCAGCTCTTACGGAAACAATATGAAAGATGCATTAACTCAATCTTATAAAACGGCCGGGACTATCCATTTTGAAAAAATGTATTTCCGTACGGATATAGGATTTGATTTATAATATAGCCAAATGAAGGGAAGGTATCCGTTTCAGATAAAACAATATACAATTGATACGCCTGCTAATTATTTTTTTTTATTGGCCGTTTCTCTTGTTTTCTGGATTATAGGATACGTTTTCTCTGTGGGTTATCCTGTTTATGGAGACGTTTTTTCTACGCCTTTATGGAATAGTATTTGTAGTCTGTTACCCAATAAGGCCATCACTTATTTTATAGGTATACTCCTAACTGTTGGAGGGGCTTTTCTAATTCACCGGGCTAATTATATATTGGTGATTATCCGGGAAAAAACATTCTTGCCCTTTCTTATTTATATTCTGCTTGTCAGCACTAATCCTGCTTTCTTCCCGCTGAAAGCTACATCTATCGGTGTTTTTTGCCTTATGTTGGCGATGTATCAATTATTTATCTCTTATCATGAAGAACATGCCACAGATAAGGCTTTCAATGGCGCTTTATTTATTGGAACCGGGAGTCTGCTCTGGATACATATCCTGTGGTTTTTTCCATTATTCTGGATTGGCATGTACAATTTCAAAACATTGAACATACGTGCCTTCTTAGCTTCGTTAATAGGATTAAGCGCCGTATACTGGTTTCTTTTGCTGTGGTGCTTTTTGCAATGGGATTTTACTTCTTTCACGGTTCCTTTTGCCGCTTTAGGGAAAGTTGGTTTTCTTCAGATTACCGGTATCGGACTGATTGACTGGATTCTTATTATCTATCTGGCTTTTTTAACACTCATCGCTTCTCTGTATATTATTACACACGAACATGATGAAAATATACGGACACGCCAATACCTGTTTTTCCTGATTGTTTTTGCTATCTTGTCGTTTGGCTTATTCTTCTTGTATGAACAATCATCCGACGAGTTTTTATGTATCGCTTATATGCCTATCTCCATTTTATTATCTCATTTCTTTACAGTTAAAAAAGGAAAGAGTAGGTACTGGGGATTTTATTTGTCATTTGTGATTTATGTTGCTTTATCATTCATCCGCCTGTGGAATTTTTTATTGAATATGGTTATATAGGAGTTTTTATAGCTTCTTTTCTGGCAGCAACGATCCTGCCCTTCAGCAGCGAAGTCGTATTGACAGGCGTACTGCTGGCTGGGGCGTCTTACTGGCCGTGTATGATAGCTGCAACGACTGGTAATTTCCTGGGTGGGATGACTTGTTATTGGCTGGGTATGTTAGGCAAGGTAGAATGGATAGAAAAATATTTAAAACTAGATAAGGGGAAACTGGATAAAGTACAATACTGGGTAAAAAATAAAGGGGCATGGACTGCTTTTTTTGTTTTCTTACCGGGAGTTGGCGATTTCATTGCCGTAGCCTTAGGTTTTCTTCGGGCAAATGTCTGGATCGTTGCTATCTCTATGTTTCTGGGGAAAGCCATTCGTTATTGGGTATGGATGGAGTTTGTTTTTAAAGTACAATCGATGTTCTAAAGCATTTATGTTATGGAATTCAGCACACATGTTACAATCTCTGAATCGACCTTCGATTTTTCTTATCAAGACGAAATAATGCTGATGGGTTCCTGTTTTGCAGAAAATATCGGAACTAAACTCAATGACGCTAAATTTACGGTAGATGTTAATCCTTTCGGGATACTTTACAATCCTGCCTCCGTGGCCTTATCATTGAAGACATTATTACATCCTGCACAGTTTTCGTCCGACGATTTGTTTGAGCATGAAGGGCTTTTTCACAGCTTTGCTCATCACAGCCGGTTCTCGTCTCCTTCTCCCGAGGAGTCGTCCGATAAGATCAATCGGCGATTAGCGGTTTCAGCGGCTAATTTAAGTAAAGCTTCCCGGCTTGTCATTACTTTTGGGACAGCATTTGTATACCGTTTAAAAAGTACCGGGCAGATTGTTTCCAATTGTCATAAATTACCGGAAAAGATGTTCTTTCGCGAAATCCTTTCTGCGGAGGCTATCCTGACCGAATGGAATACGCTCTTTCTCTCTCTTTGGGAACAAAATCCGGATGTAAAGATCTTATTTACGGTTAGTCCGATACGCCATTGGAGAGATGGTGCTCACACGAATCAACTGAGTAAGGCAACACTTCTGTTGGCTGTCGACGCATTGCAAAGGAAATATCCGGAACGTATCGGTTATTTCCCGGCTTACGAAATTATGATGGACGAATTACGCGACTATCGTTTTTATGCCGACGACATGCTACATCCCTCCTCTGTTGCGATAGAATATATATGGGAATGTTTCACGCGTCATTGTCTTGCAAGGGAGTCGCAGGTCGTTCTAAAAGAATGGCAGGAAATACAGAAAGCAATGAATCACAGGCCTTTTCAGCCCCAAAGTAAGGGGTACCGACAATTTATCTCGCAAACTTTGTTAAAGGCGGAACAAATTAGCCGGAAATTCCCTTCCTTTGATATTGTAAAAGAGATTGAACTATTGAGGTCTAAAGCAGATAATATATGAATTATACGATAAAAGAAATTGCTAAGGTAATAAACGCAAAAACAATAAAATTACATGATGCAACCATCCGGATTTTGCTTATCGACAGCCGCCGGCTCTCCTTTCCTGAAGAAAGCCTTTTCTTCTCGTTAAAGACGAAAACAAATGACGGACATAAATACATCCGTGAACTGTACAATTTACGTGTCCGCAATTTTGTGGTAAGCGAAATGCCTTCGGAATTCGAATCAATGCCTGAGGCTAATTTCTTAGTAGTGAAAGATACGTTAAGAGCCTTACAGAAGCTTGCTGCTTTCCATCGGCGACATTTTAATATTCCGGTTATCGGTATTACGGGAAGTAATGGCAAAACAATTGTAAAAGAGTTCTTATACCAACTCCTTCATACCGAATTTAGTATTGTACGTTCTCCCCGTAGTTATAATTCACAGATAGGAGTTCCTCTTTCTGTCTGGCAAATGAATGAGAAACATACACTGGGTATATTCGAAGCCGGCATTTCCCAACCTGATGAAATGGAAAATCTGAAACCTATGATTGCTCCTACCATTGGCATTTTTACAAATATAGGAGAAGCCCATCAGGAAAACTTCCTTTCTTCTACCCAAAAGTGTCTGGAAAAGCTTCGCTTGTTCAGTGAATGTGAGGCAATTATTTATGATGGCGACAATGTGTTTATTTCCAACTGCATTGAATCGGCTTTACTTTCGCACAAAGCAATTGCTTGGAGTAAAACAAATTCCGAGGCGCCATTATTTGTAGAATCCATAACGAAAAAAGCAACCGAAACTGAAATTGTCTGTACAATCATGGGATTGAGCAGCACCTATATAATTCCATTCACAGATGATGCGTCCATCGAAAATGTGATCCATTGCATTGCATTAATGCTTTATCTGAAACCAACAAATATCCGGGATGTCGCTAAGTTTTCCCGGTTAGAGCCTGTTGCCATGCGATTAGATTTAAAACAGGGAAGAAATAACTGTGTGTTGATTAACGACACCTATAACTCGGATATCAATTCGCTGGATATTGCACTTGACTTTTTACAAAGCCGGAAAATGGAGAAACAAATGAAAAGTACGCTCATTCTCTCCGATATCTTACAATCCGGCACGCTTCCTAAATCATTATATAAAAAAGTTGCAGACCTGGTAAGCCGGAAAAAGATAGATCGCGTAATTGGCATCGGACGTGATTTGATGGAATATGGCTCGTTATTTACTATGGAGAGAGCGTTTTATCAGACGACAGAAGATTTTCTTTCATCACCCAACCTGAAAAACTTTAAAGATGAACTCATTTTATTGAAAGGTTCACGACGTTTTCATTTTGAACGTATATCAGAATTACTTGAAAAGAAGGTGCATGAAACAATATTGGAAGTAAATCTCGATGCCATTGTCTATAACTTTAATCATTATCGTTCCATGCTTCAGCCGGAAACGAAAATAATCGCGATGGTTAAAGCATTTGGTTATGGTATAGGCCCTAATGAATTGGCAAAAACATTACAAGAATACCGATGCGATTACTTGGCTGTGGCTGTAGCCGACGAAGGTGCTGCTCTTCGTAAAGAAGGTATCTCTATTCCTATACTTGTAATGAATCCTGAACTCAGTAGTTTCAATCTTCTATTGGAAAATCAGCTTGAACCGGAAATTTACAGTTTTCATTTATTGGATGCTATGATTAAGGAAACGGCGCGTCGGGGTATCACATCCTATCCTGTTCATATAAAAATAGATACCGGGATGCATCGATTAGGATTCCAACCAGGTGACATGCAAGCGCTTTGTGAACGTTTTAAACCGCAAACAGGCGTTACAGCCCGTTCCGTTTTTTCACATTTAGTGGGAAGTGATTCATCTGAATTTGATTCGTTTACAGAACAGCAAATAGAGAAATTCAAGAAAGCTGCAGAAGAGTTGGAAGCCGGATTGGATTATAAGATATTCAAACACATACTCAATTCGGCCGGTATTGAACGGTTTACAAAATATCAGATGGATATGGTGCGGTTAGGTATCGGATTGTATGGTGTTAGTGCTAATGATAAGGCATTACAAAATGTAACAACTCTGAAGACAACCATTCTTCAAATACAAGAAGTGCCGGCAGGCGACTCAATCGGATACAGTCGCATGAGCTATGTTTCGCGCAATTCACGTATCGCTATCATACCTATTGGATATGCCGATGGCCTGGATAGGCACTTCGGTAACGGAGTAGGAGAGATACTGATAAACGGACATCGTTGCCCTATTATCGGTAATATTTGTATGGATACAACCATGGCAGATGTTACCGATATTGACGCCCATGAAGGTGATTCGGTTATCATCTTCGGAGAAGAACTGCCCGTTAAAGAATTATCCGATAAATTAGGAACGATCCCTTACGAAATACTGACGTCCATCTCGCCGCGTGTAAAAAGAGTCTATTACAGAGAATAAACGGAACACAGCTTTTGCCTTTTGTTATAATTATGGCAAAACATTGCCGATGTATTGCACATATTGTGTATTTTTGTGCCGGATATTATTAATTGTTTAGGTATGAGTCATAATTTATTAAAAGGGAAAAGAGGGATTGTATTCGGTGCATTGAATGAAATGTCTATTGCCTGGAAGGTAGCGGAAAAAACAGTGGAAGAGGGCGCTATGATAACATTGAGTAATACGCCGGTAGCTGTTCGTATGGGCGAAGTAGACGCTTTATCCAAGAAATTGAACGTAGAAGTACTTCCTGCAGATGCAACCAGCGTAGAAGACCTTGAAATGGTATTCCAAAAGTCAGTAGAAATATTGGGAGGCAAGATAGATTTTGTATTACATTCCATTGGTATGAGTCCGAATGTTCGGAAGAAACGTCCTTATGATGATCTGGATTATGGATTGCTGGAGAAGACATTAGACGTATCGGCTATTTCTTTTCATAAAATGCTTCAGGTAGCAAAAAAACAAGATGCTATCGCCGAATTTGGCTCTGTAGTAGCGCTTAGTTATGTAGCTGCCCAGCGTACTTTCTTTGGATACAATGATATGGCCGACGCAAAAAGTTTATTGGAGTCTATTGCCCGGAGTTTCGGATATATCTATGGTCGCGAAAAGAATGTTCGTATCAATACGATCTCTCAATCACCTACACAAACCACAGCCGGTAGTGGAGTTAAAGGAATGGAAGACTTGATGGATTTTTCCAATAAGATGAGTCCGTTGGGTAATGCCACAGCCGATGAATGTGCCGATTATTGTATAACGCTATTTTCTGATCTGACACGCAAAGTGACGATGCAAAATCTTTATCATGATGGAGGCTTCTCAAGTATGGGTATGAGTCTTCGTGCAATGAATCAATATAGTAAAGGGTTAGAGCCTTATTGCGATGAAAACGGAAAGATTATTTATGGCTAATTCTCATGCTGATAAAAATTTATGACGAGAATCCTAATCAAAGGGAAATTCGTAAGGTAGCGGAAGTTCTCCGTGAAGGAGGGTTGGTTATTTATCCAACCGATACGGTGTATGCTATGGGTTGCGATGCCATGAATGTACGTGCCGTAGAGAAGATTTGCCAACTAAAAGGGATCAATCCGCAAAAAAGCAACCTGTCTATTATCTGCTACGACTTGTCTAACATCAGCGAATATGCCAAGGTAAGCAATGCCGCATTTAAGCTCATGCGTAAAAATCTGCCGGGTCCTTTTACCTTCATCTTACCCACAAGCAGCGAACTTCCCAAAATATACAAAAACAAGAAAGAGGTAGGTATACGTGTACCCGACAACAATATCGTACGACAGTTGGTAAATGAATTAGGCAATCCGATCATGACTACTTCCATACGTGATGACGATGAGGTCATTGAATATACGACAGACCCGGAACTAATCTATGAAAAATACGAAAACCAGGTAGATATTGTAATCGACGGTGGTTACGGAGGCATAGAGCCTTCTACCGTAGTAGATTGTACCACCGACGATTTTGAGATTATTCGCCAGGGAAAAGGCGAACTGCTTTTCTAATCAATTGGACAAACCATCCGATCCGCCGTCCAACTATCCACTACAATAGAAATTTGTTCTTTCGGTAGCGGAGACGTAAATTCTACGGCTACTTCACGTTTATCGCCCGGCATCAGTGTAATATAATTATCCGTATAATGCACCGGTAAGATACGTTTGCCCGTTTTCTTATCCAATACCTTTATTCGGTTAAAGAACGAAATATTCTTTTCTGCCTGTATCTGAACCGTTCCGCTGTATACGCCTTTTTCTTGTTTAACAGACGCCTTAATAGCAGGTGTTGAGCGAGGTAAATCCGATAGCGTTGTATAGTCTTTCGGTTTAGTAGTCAGCCAATAAATATTATCCGTTACTTGTTTTCCTTTTTCCAATAAGGTAAGTTTGAGAAAATAAACACCCTTTATCCCTTCCGGTTCCGGGATAGCGAATAGACGATTTACGCTGTTAGGCGCCATTTTACTTCCCTCTTCTTTTTCCCAGATTACTTCGCCATTTATGGTGTATACCTGGGCTTTCACCCGTACATCATGGCTACCCAGAGCCGTATTTATCAATTCAACGTGTTTACTTACGATATTATATTGAGGATGCAAGGGTTCGCATCCTTTCCGTGTTCCGTATAAAGACGCATTTACATCCAGATACCAGTCATACATTTGTCCGCGTAACGACGTCCAGGGATTCTGCGTTTTCCAGATAAGTATCCCCGTATACCATTCCCACATACGGGAAGCCCAACCTTCCATAAAACTGCGGTATTGGTCGTAGTTTACAATTTGTGCATATTTAGAATAGGTTTCAATCGTTGTTACCTCGCCGTAGCGTTCTAAATGGTCGCGATATCCCAGATCTTTGTGGTAGCGCCAGGTAGGATGCGCTCGTTGCCCCAGTACAGGAAATCCGGCCAGTTCTTCTTCGGTCATCATTTCGCGCATGCTTTCTACTTCGGGCGAACCAACCGAACCGGCTTCCGGATTAAAGGGCGTAGAGCGGAAGGTAAAGAACCATTCAGGTTCCTGTATACCATAAGGGCCGTCTCCTACGCCGCCAATCGTATTCCGTGTAAATACCGTATCTGTGGAATAACTTACAAACAGGCGTTCAGGGTCTAAACGTGGGAAAACGTCATTTTTCAATTTGTCGTCAATGTCTTTTGCCAAAGGCCATTCGTTCGCCCCACACCATAAGCAAAGGCTGGGATGATTACGGATCATCTTCACCTGGTCTTCCACTGAAGTAAGGAATAGGCTATGATTATCGGGATATTCCCAACGCCGTTCGCGTGAATCCGTTTTGGCGGGGTCTTCCCAGGCGCCGTTACAGTCACCGCTTCCCCAAAGGTCTTGAAATACCAAAATACCATATTCATCACATGCTTCGTAAAATTCAGGTCGTTCCAGTAAGGCACCTCCCCAGACACGAATCATACGTACATTCATTTCTGCATGATAACGGACTTCGGCATGATAGCGCTCAGGCGAAAGGCGAAGTAGCCAATCCGAAGCGATATAATTTCCTCCGGTGATATAGACAGGTTGGCCGTTTACATAAAATTTACGTCCTCCCGTAGCTTGATCTTTCTCCGAATGTATTTTGCGGATACCGTATTGAAGGGTTTTGCGGTCGCTTACTTTTCCTCCTGTTTCAAAATAGAGCTGCATATCATATAATTCTTGTTTCCCGATCCCGTTAGGCCACCATAGACGAGGGTTTTTCACCGGTAAGTCTTTAAATGCGATCTTCTTTTTTTCTCCCGGAACGAGTGTCAGGCTTTGTGTCAATTTATCTCCGTTTGTTTCACAAACAACTGTTCCGGTTTGAGTGATAGGGGATATATTCTCTACTTCAATCGTTGTTCTTACAATTGCTTCTTTCTGATGTCCTTCGGGTTCGCGAGTTCCCGGTACGTTGGTTACAACATATGGATGCTGTATCTTAACTTCGCCGGTAGTTGTAATGGATACTTCGTCCCAGATACCGGTATTACGGTCGCGTACGGGTTGTATCCAGTCCCAACCGGGTGTAAATTGCATGGTGACATTCCGGGCGATTTGTCCGTCGCCTCCCTGTCCTCCATTCGGATTACCGGGATAGTCGGGAGGGTATACGATAACAGCTAGCAGATTGGTTTCTTTTTCTTTCAGGTAAGAAGTGATATTAAAGCTCTTCCGTAGAAACATCCCTTCATGGGTATCCGGATTTATCCGTTTATCATTCAAAAAGATATTCGCTTTGTAGTTAATACCACGGAAATTCAGCCATACCTGCTTTCCTTCCTGTAAGCCTTTTACCTCAAACGGATGTATAAACCAAAAGGTGTAGAAATCTTTTCCAGCCTCATAGATATCCGGTATCAGGTCATTATTCATACTAAACTCCGGCGCCGGAAACAAGTTGCTTTCCAGCATCGTACTCAAAACTGTTCCCGGTACACGCGCTTTCATCCAGCCATTTGGGTTAAAGGCGAAAGAGGTAAGTTGATTTCCGTCAACTTTGATTTCATTCGCTCGCCTGGCAAACCAACCGTCATTAAGAAGCGCCTTTTGGCCCACTTCGGGAATAGTAACGGATTGAGCATGGATAGGACAGATAAATCCGGCCAACAACAATAAAGCGCTATAAATAATTACGCTACAATATTTCTTCATAATTCAAACTATTTAACAAGGTAAAGATAATGGAATTATGGTATTATGGCATACTGAATACACAGAAAGCAGACATTCAAAATGCCTCTAATTGATGATTCCAAATACGCGGTTTACCATATCGTATGTTTGCTATTTTAAAGCCTCGATATAGGCTCTCAATTCTTCGATCTTGTTCTTGCATTTTTGGAAAAACAGAAAGTGTTCTTTTTGAGATGAGCCACCGCTGATCATGGTAGATTTTCCGATAAGTTCATTAATCCATTGCTCTGTTTCTCTACATAGCAAGACGTTGTCGGTGGCGATGCTGTTTACTGTATACAGTTTTATCGTACAAGTCCATTTGTCGCCTCGTCGAGTCAGCATAAAGTTGTTTTCAAGGTCGACAGTACAAATGTAGATCGAAAACGGCGTATTCTGTTCTTTGAAACCGCTACGGGCAAGCTTCGAAACGCGGTCTATTATGTCAATTAGTTGGTTTAGGAGATCATGGATGATTCGTTTGTCTTCAAAGGCGTTCATTTCAGCGTAATACATTAGAAGACGCAGGATCGTATCAATCGTTTGTTCCGTCCATATCTCTTTGGACGGGATACACATGTAGGCGCGATACATGTCTTCATATATCGGCAATATGGCTTTTTTGTCTAATTTACTACAAAATTCCTTATACGATACCTTCTCTTTGTTTATAATATCCGCCCAGACATAAAGCTTGAAAAACAACAGATCGGTTTGATTGAGAAAATGATAGAAAGGAATGTCTTGAGCTGTAAAAAACATTTCCTTGTCTTTGACGGATGTCAAGGCGGATAACGTTTTTGAAAGACGTTCTATATAATTTATATAACTCGGTTGGTAAGTCATATTTACGGGCATGTAGATAAATGAGCCGTTTTGAGTATTTACCGATTCGGCTTCTTTACTTAAAATCTTGTCGACAGACAGATTATAATGTTTGCACAATTTGGATACTTCGGTAAAGGAAAGCTCCGTATCGCCGCGCATACACCTATAAACGGCATCCTGACTGATACCCAACACTTCTTCCAACTCAATTGACATCCGATACTGTTCAGGTATACGAGATTTGATAATATCAAACAATTTTCTCTGTAAATCCATAGGGCAGTTTTTTATCGGCTATAAAAATACAGAAATAACCTGAGTTTTACCTAAGGTTTTCTTATATTACTTAAAATTTAATTCACGTTGCGCTTTTGTTAGTGCTTTGTCGGCAGACAGTATTGGCGACATGCCAAGAAAGTTTACCATTGCGGATAACGCGCTTTCCTTGTCTGATGCATCAATGATTTGATATTGTAAATTGTTTGCCTCTAAAAGATTAATAGTACCTTTTAGACTTGTTCCGGCGTTTTCTTCACTTTCGTCGTTTTCAGTGTTTGCCGTATCGGAATATACAAATATAACATCATAATATTTAGCCGCATAATTGACTATAACCTTTTCTATGCTCTTTATTATGGAAACCCCATATATAAAGTCAATTTGATTGAACCGAGACATAAACCATACTAACTCTTTTAACACGCTTCCCTGTGATACAAAGTTTTCGCCGTATCGCTGTTCTACTATAAGCCGTTCCGTAAACGCGCCCATGCAATATATGAACGATTCCGACCATTGACATAAATTAATATCCGCCTTTAAATCGTATCGATGAGCGAAAAGAGAATATGACTGACCGACTATCAAATCGTAACCTGTCATGATTGATAAAGTTTTGGATAATAAAAGATTGTCTAAATTACTTAATCCTGTTGTCGCTATTCTGTTCATAACTGTTTTATTAAAAAACTCCTGCATCGGAATCGTTATTTTGGATGCGCTTACCTTGTTCGTTATATTTCTTGCCTGAACTGAAGGTGTAAGTAATTCCTAAC
>JAISDJ010000312.1 GCA_031264865.1 Tannerellaceae bacterium
GCTTTCCGAAAAGATTTGCCACGTACCCGCTATTGTTTCGAAAGCCTGTTGCTGGTCGAGCTTATTAAAGTAAACCTTATAGTCCGGATAGTCCGGCTTTTCGTCTTCTTTTTCTTCCGTCGAATCATTTTTGCATCCGCCTGCTCCTGCTACGAACAACAGGATGAGTAAAAAAGTTTTTTCTCTGAAATGTTGTAACATGTAAAAAAGGTATTAATGAAGTAATAAAAAAACAATAACAAACTCCCGCTGAAGCCGGACATAAATACACATAGTTTTGTTGGTGAGTTGAAGTTATTATTATAAGGCTTATGAGGCCTTCCCCTGCAAATAGCCGGCGGATTATTCACTTTTTTCTTTTACAATGGCAGGCAGTCCCGGATAAAGACCTGTTAAGAGAGAATCGGCCTTGCCGTTTTTCGGGGCAAGGCCGGCTCATAAATTCCGGATAGCTTTTTTTATTTCAAGACTATCTTGTGAATGTCTGGGTTTCCTGCTTCCGTATCGAGCGACAGGACATAAATATCATTCGGCAGTCTACCGAAATCTAAGGTGCCACCTTGCGCAGCGATACGGCCACTTGCTGCTAATGTGCCTGTTGTCTGGTTATGTAGAGACCAGGCAATTGTTGAGGGCACCACCGTAGCGCCTGTGTCATAGGCCAAAACTATGTTTACTTGCTTGCTCATCCCTGAAGAAACTATATAACTACTGCTTACGCTGACAGTTGTGGTAGTATAAGAGCCGGGGGACGTACACGAACTGGTAGAACGTACACCTACTTGATAGCCGCCCGAAGCATTAAATATAATGCTGCAAGTCTGCCGATAGGGAGTCATAGTAGCTGTACTGGGAGTAACAGTCCATTGATATTCGCCCTCACTGGCCACGAAAACAGGTTGGGCAGTAAACGTAGCTCCGCTACCTACCTTCACAGAAGAGGGGCCGGAAAGTGAAGTAATATGTGGAGAGCCGATATCTATAGCTTTTGTTAATACGGAAGAACCACCCGTATATGTGACAGTAGCCGTAATAACAGTGTTTGAAACTGTACTGGATGAGGATTTCTGTACGGTAATCGTTCTTGTTCCCTGTCCGCTTATGATTTGTAATGCACCTACATTCCACGTCACCGAATAAGATGCTGCCCTGGTAGGCAAGGAATAGGTAACTGTTCCGGAACAAGGTACAAGGGAGGGGCCCGAAATGGCAAAACGTATCAAATCGGTGGTCGTTGCTGAAATGGAAGGAGCCAGCCAATTGCTCAGCCTCGTCGCTGAAGTTCCTCCGCCTGTCCAGGATTTGTCTAAACGTCCGTAATATTTTATGGCATTGGGAGGACATTCACCAGGCCCGCCAGCTAATTGTCCGATTACACGTTTAGCCGTATTAAATAAAGGGCTACCGGATGAACCATCTTCGGTCGTGCCGCTATCAAAACCTACCTTCCAAAGAGTATTAGGCGGAGTATAAACATCACCAGGCCAGATCATTCCCGTACTGTTGGTAGTTAATGCCTGACTATCAAATGATATTTTCATCGTACTCCCTTCAGGATGATGAATCCCTGTCCCGGTGGAAGATACGCTGCTGCTGTTGTCCCATCCTGAAAATGCAATTTTGTCACTGAATATGTCCTGCATCAATTCCACCAACAGGAAATCGGTATCCTGCCATCCTGCCCTCAGATTGCTGCCATTATAATAAATGGAAGCTGTGCTGCAAGCCGGATCTTTGTATTGGAAACGGAACATCCAGGATCCAACATCATCGTTTCCTAAACAATGATAAGCCGTTAAGAAGTAAGGTTTCAAATTCTGGCTTGTATTATTCAGCAAAGAGCCGGAACATATTCCTGTTTCTCCATAAAGAAGAGCTACCGCATCCGACTGATCATTCCATGCAGGATAACCACATACACCGTTATGACAATTTAATAGCGTCACATCCTCGCTATTTAAGTCGGGATAGGTATTTACATACGCATGAACTACCCGTGAAATTCTCAACTTTGATTTCTCTATTGAAACGGCAGGCTCTATCAACTGAATAACCACATCGTCTCCCGCCACCAGGCCGGTCAGGAACTTTCCTGTCTTTATGTTTTGTTTTCCGTAACCGGGCCATATACCATAGCTCCGTCCGAGCTAAAAATATACAACTCGGCTTCCGACGAGAGGTGCATTTCGGAAAAAGTAAAATTGATGGAATACGCTCCTTTAGAATAAAAGCGCAGTCGCCAGACGCGTTTGCCGCCTTCTTCTATCCATTTCCCGTCTTTCAGGGTGTAATCCACATCAAAGCCATACCCGAAGCGGAAGGGAATATCCAAACCTGCCAGTTCACGGTCTTCTTCCAGCAAACTGTCCAGATTGAAGGAAGGCATAGATTTTATAAGCGGACTTTCGCTTACAGGTTTCAACTGTGGGAATGTTTTGAACGCATCCCGGTTCTTAAAATGATAGTCATACACTTGTGCGGAGACTACGACGCTACTGAGGAGCGCAAACAAAATAAAAAAGACTCGTTTCATGGTTCATTTGTGGTTAAGCGTTTGTAAATATGAAAAGTTGGTTCATATAGCATAAAAATATCAAACGTATTTTGATTCGTTGATCTAAAATCCAGCCGAAGCGTGTCTGTATGGATAAAGCTGTATTTGTAGGTTTGTTCAACTTCCCCGTTTTTCAAGAACAGAACCTTGGCGCCTCCCAGGTAGTTTGCCGTACTGTCTTCTTTCCAAAAAGGGCCGTAATACGTTCCGTCAGGCAGAAATTCAATCATGTGTCTGTCGGGAGTGAGTTCGGGATTTATATCATTCCCGCAGGCGATTTCTTTCCATTTCCCCAAGAAGGGCTTTTGCAGTTCATCATTTTTTAAGCGTTCGTAAATATGAAATTTGCTTACTGTCCCGTTGGCATAATCCAACCGTAGCCTGTCCGGGCCGGTAAAAGTGTAGCGGTAGATATCTTCGTGGGGAAAGCCGTAGATATAGTAGATATTCTCTGCGTCTGCCCAGTAGCGTTTCACTGACTCATCCTCATCGGTAAAAATACGATAATAGGTTCCGCCGGGCAGAAATTCAATCACATGTCCGTAATCGGAAATAAGTTCGGGATAAGGATCATTCCCACGAGCGGTTTCTTTCCATTCCCCCAGAAAGAAAGGTTCCTGAAATTCATTGTCTTTTACCCGTTCGTAAACAATCACTGTAGGTGCATCTCCTTTTACTATACCATTCACAATCTCCAGCCGGAGCAGGTTGGTAGCGATAAAACGATACCGATAGGTATAGCCGTCGGCGGACTTTCCGCTGTTAACGTACAAACATTCGGCATCCAACCGGAAGTTATCCGCTTGTACAGCATCCGGTTGGATACGAATGCTGTGATAGATTCTGCCGGGCATGGTTTTGTCGGATAGAAATTCAATCACGTCTCCGTTGTCAGAGAGTCCGGAGTGTGTTTCATTTCCGTAAGCGATTTCTTTCCATTTTCCCAGGAAGGGTTCCAGAAATTCATTCGTCACGTCATTTATCTCTTCAAGCTCTTCGTCGCCATCCCTGCATCCCGTCAAGGTAAGCAGAGCGAAGAGAAGAATTGGGATGAATAAAAAAGTTTTTTCTCTGAAATGTTGTAACATGTTAGAATAGGTTTTAATGAAATAACAAAAAAAACAATAACAAACTCCCGCCGAAGCCGGATATCAAGACACTGCATCCTCTTATACGATCTTTCTGTGATGCTTTGTTGCGCAAACGCTTTAAAATTACACTTTTATTTTCATTTCCAACTATTTTTCTGATTTTTTTTGTTTTTTTACATGGAATCATTTTCGGTTAAAATAAATCCCCTACTTTCCCGACTGCGACTCTAAAGCAATATTGTATCTCAACAACGCTGCTGGAAAGGTCCTTTCCAATAGATTTCATAGTTTACTTAATTCTTACAAATATTATGGATTCATTTTGCAGGCTATCGCCAAAAAACATTATTTTTTCCAACACACCATTGCTATATACGGGTACGCCGTCAATGGTCAGGTGGTAAGGATGAGAGTAGCCAAAATTACATGTAGGATCCGGGATGTACCGGAAGGTGCCTGATGGATATTCCGGGCGGTCGCTGGTAACGACCAATGTGCTGTCCGACTGGTATTCGTAGATAATATTATCGCAGGAATAATCTATTTCTT
>JAISDJ010000332.1 GCA_031264865.1 Tannerellaceae bacterium
ATCAAGTTATGAGAACGGCTGAAGAACTCGTGAAGCTGAACATCAAAGTGTTCAGGGCAGGCTGTTTCAAACCGCGAACAGACCCCTATGCCTGGCAAGGTAGCGGTGAAGAAGGCTTAAAGTGGCTTGACGAAGTGCGTTCTCAGTTTGGAATGAAAATTATCACCGAGGTATCAAATTTTACAAATTTCGCACTCGTAGAATCATATGCCGATATTATCCAAATCGGTGCAAAGGCGCTTTACGACCATTCGCTGCTTATTGGAAGCGGAAAGTCAAGCAAACCTGTTCTTGTTAAGCGTGGCTTCGGAGCGACAGTCAATGAGTATCTGCGAATGGTAGAGTATGTTCTCGCTAATGGCAATCAGAATGTTATGCTCTGCGAGCGCGGTATCCGAACCTTTGAAACGTCAACTCGCTTTACCTACGACTTGTGCGGAGCGACGGTAATGCAGGACAAGACACGACTTCCACTAATACTCGACCCGTCACACGCCGCCGGTTATTCTCAATATGTTGCCAAATTGGCGGTGGCTTCGGCGGCGTTTGACTGCGAAGGGCTCTTGGTGGAAGTGCATTGCAATCCGTCAGAAGCGCTATGTGATAAGGAGCAAGCATTAAGTACGGCTGAATTTGCTGAATTATATAAACGCATAGCGGATATTGTCGCCCTAAATGGAAGGAAAATAATATGAACTATACTTTTCCAAACCTGAATGATTTATGTTCAGGCATGTTTTCTGATTCAATGGACAAGCTCGGCTATCGACACCAAATCATTTCAGGCTATTTGAGGAATCAACATATCGTGCGGTTTATGGGTCGCGCCAGAATCGTCAAAATTGAGACAGTGGAAACCGAGGATGAGAACATAAACCTTGGGTTGTCCTTTTTGGGTAGTTGCAAGCCAGGAGAAATACTCGTTGTGGCCGGCAGCAATAACTTCGCATACTTTGGCGAAATGATGACGCGGTTGAGTCTTCGGCAAGGTATTGGCGGTGTGGTTGTTGACGGATTAACCCGTGATACTGTATTCACACACGATAACTGCGCTTTGCCGATCGTCGCGAAAGGCTATTCGCCGGTTGACATCAAGGGCCGCGGTCGCGTTGTCGCTGTTGATGTGCCAATTTACGTGTCTGGTGTTAAGGTTGAGCCAAATGACTTATTGTTTGCGGATAATGATGCCGTCTGTGTTGTGCCAAAAATAATAGAGGAAGAGTTGCTTGAAATGATAAAGCGTGACATAGCAGAGGAACAGAAAATTGTGCGACTCATCGATTCGGGCGCAACAATCCCCGAAATATTGGAGAAGGTTAAGTCATTTTGAGGTGTGCAATGAATTTACATTTGCTTATTGTTGACGTTGACGGGACACTGACAGATGCCACTGTATTTTACGGCGATGGAAATATTGAGATAAAGGCTTTCAATACGAGAGACGGATTGGGGTTGTTATTTATCCGCTCCATCGGTGTTAGTGTGGTTCTTCTCACAGGGCGCGAATCTGAAGCCGTCGCCCGCCGTGCTATTGACCTCGGCGTGACTGTTGTTCAAAATATCGCCGACAAAGCGGTTGCGCTCCGTCGACTACTCGCTGAACACGACGTTACGCGTGAGCAGACCGCTTACATCGGAGATGACCTCAACGACTATGCCGCTATGTCGCTGTGCGGCTACAAAGCGTGTCCGGCCGATGCGTCGACTGCGATTAAGGCGATTGCCGATTACGTCTCCCCGCTCCTTGGCGGTCATGGCGCGGTGCGTGATATTGTAGAGAAACTGTTGATAGACAACGGACGATGGGATGAGTTGTTGGCGGCGTATGGAGTGAGTTGTTGAAACAACCATAGCGCATAAGACAATCGGCATACCAAAAAACACAATTACTTAATGAATTGCAGAAATGGCGCGCTATGAGCGATAATTTTGAATTTTTTTAAAAAACATTAGCTGTTCCGAAACTTCAGTTTTCGGACAACTTCCGCTTAAAAGCATTGAGAAAATAAATGTACCGATAATAAATGCACCACACTTAAGGATGAACTTATGAAAGATTTTATTAGAAAAATAATTAAAGGAATAAAACCCTATGGTTTTGACTATTTGGTTAGAAGGATAAAATATCCATCGCTTCGCTTAAGTAAATACCGAGGATATAAACCTGCGGGTGGGATGGGTGATAAATTACAGATTTATATAGATTATGTCAAGAACGGAACAAATATTGACGTAAAGAATATTTTTGAAATAGGAGCAAATTTTGCCCAGGACGCGGATTACCTAATGGAACAATTTAAGTTAAGCCCCAATAGTGTATATGTATTTGAGGCACATCCTGAAATTTACGAAGCAATAAAAAAATTGCATAAATTTAATGCATATAATAATGCGGTGTATAATGAAGAAAAGGAGCTTGAATTTAATATTTATCCGTTAAGCCATATTAATACAGGTGTTTCAAGTATTTTTGACAATGGTGGTAAAAAAATAAAAATTAATTCTATTAGAATGGACAATTTTATGAGAAAGAACGATATTGAAACGATAGATTTTTTAAAAATAGATGTTGAAAGAGCAACATTTCATGTTCTTGATGGATTTGGTGAGAAATTAACAAAAGTTAAATGCGTACAACTTGAGACTGAGCATAATAAATGGGCTGTTGTTTCCTATGAAAAAGTGGTAGAAATATTATTAAAGAATGATTTTGAGCTTATTTATTTTGCGAGGAATAATTATATGCGTCAATCAGATTCATTTTGGGTAAAAAGAGAATATATAAATTATTCAGGATGTTAATTTTATGGGGGTGTTATATGGTTTTGGATCTAAGAATGAGTTGGATCTTATAAATTATAGAAACATTGGGTGTATAATAGATATATGATGTTACTCCCTTCTAGCAGAATTACTTGAGAGACAGAAAATTAGAAATGTTTACATATAAAAAATTATCGCTTCCTGCTAAGGCTTCTTTTTGGTATACCGTATCGAATATTTTGCAAAAAGGAATATCAGTAATTGTTATACCAATATATACTAGATTGATGTCGCCTGAACAGTATGGTATCGTCAGCATTTTTTTTTCATGGTATAGTATTATCTGCATATTTACAACATTAATTATGTGGAATTATGTTTTTAATAACGGAATGATAAAATATGCTAAAGACCGTGACGGTTTTATAACTGCCTTGTTAGGATTAAGCAGCAGTATAACAATAGCATGGTTTATTATTTATCTCATTTTCAACGTTTTTTGGAGCAGAATATTTGATATATCATTTGGATTGATGATAATAATGTTTATTGAATTGTTATTTATGCCTTCATTTGAATATTGGAATGCAAGAAATAGATATGATTATCATTATAAACCGATAGTTATTTCATCTTTAATCATTTCAATCGCAACGGCATTGGTAAGCATTCCGTTGATAATGTCAAATGAAAACAAAGCCCAAGCAGCTATAATCGCACGGATTCTTGTTTCCGTTTTGGTATATCTAATTCCATTCGTTCTGATCATTAAAAAAAGCCGATTGTTTTTTAAAAAGGAATACTGGAAATTTGCTTTAGGGTTTAATTTGCCCTTGATATTGCATTTTGTTTCAACAATTGTGCTTGGACAGTCAGATAGAATCATGATTGGGAGGATTGTAAGTGAAGA
>JAISDJ010000346.1 GCA_031264865.1 Tannerellaceae bacterium
GGGTATTCCGCCGCAAAAGTCAGGCGACGAACTGACCGTGCGCGGCGGCGCGGGCGGCGATGAAAAGGCGCTCTATGCCTACCGCAGGGACAGCGATACCACCGAGACCGTTACAGGCAAGCTCAACGTGCTGAGTTTCGACCGGCAACGGAAAACGGTATATCTTGTGCCGGTAAACGGCGCGAAACTGCCTGACGCGCGGGAGCTGAAAAACTCGCTGAACCGGATCTACGCGCAGGCGGTCACCGAATGGACGGTGGAAACCGCGCCCGGCATAGCGGTGACTTTCCCCGGCGGACAGATGACGCACGGCGGCAGCAACGCGGTATCGGTCTATAACGCCGACCAGAAAGCAGTAATCAAAGCCTTCGGTACAATGGAAAAAGACGCCCTGTACCTGTTTTTCGTGGAACAGGTAAAAGGCAGGGATGGCGACATCGGCGGTTACATGCCTTTGCAGCGGCAGGCTGGATTTATCTACGACCTGCCCAATAACGAGCTGATTGCGCACGAGCTGGCGCATGGCGCTTTTAACCTGCGGCATACGTTCAGCAGCGAAGAGTTTGCAGCTGCGCAGGGTACTACGGACAACCTGATGGATTACAAAGGGAATAGCGAACTGTGGCGCCACCAGTGGAAAAAGATACAGGATCCGGAGAGGATATTGCTGGCGTTTCTGGAGGATGAAGAAGAAGGGGAAATGAGTTGGACAATTATAGACAAAAAACACACAAAATTGTTTAATCACGTATATGACAATAATCACAAAGGAAATCTGTATTATGCCGATTTGATAGCAAAACATGTTACTGATCCGACAATATCTTTAACTTACAACAGCAACGCAGATAAGGAATGGATTAATGAATGGCGGTTAAATACTACACCTGAGAATCATATAGCTGATATCATTACCAAAATACGCAATACCGCCAAAGACAGTATTATAGAGCGCATGTCTTTGATAGAGAAAGGAATTTATGTAGGGAAACATACCGTTTTCGATGTAGAATACCCTATAGCAATATACAGTAAAAAGAGCAACATCCAAAACATTGCAAAGATAAAGGTTATGAATAATGAAGATCTGGATAAACCTGAAAGTACAGTACATCTATTACGTGATGAAACAATACAGAAATACCTTGTCATCGCATTTTTTGAAGGAGGTGAAACAGAGCCGTCATTAATTGTTCAGGTTGAAAAATTTGATTATAGCGAATGGCAAAATACCATGCAGATATGGCTTGAGTATTTGGGAATCATAGGAGAAGAATTGCCTGTTTTACGGATACAGCTATTTAACGGGAATAATCCATTTCCACGAGACTCAATTTTATTGATCGCATCCGATCCGCAAATGCCGACGATAAAAGTAATTCCAGCTGGCAACGACTTTCCGGAAAATGATCATGTTGACATGCGTTTAAAATTAGCTTACAATAGAGATGGTGTTGATAACAACGGAAACGCCATTGTTCTCCTGAGAAATGATTCCACATTCTACCCTGCAACCGGATGGCAAACTTTGTCTTTAAACGAAGAGTGGCAAATTGATTTCGGGAATGACATTTGTGGAGGAACGGCTTATTTATTCTATCAACACGGTGACAGGACAGATACGCTCATTTTCTATATTCGAGGAATAAACCCTACGGAAACGCAAATAAGGAATTATCTGACACAACAGGGATATACATATTGGTTTTTTATGAAGTTAGCCCGTCAGGAATCATCTTTGCGCCAGTTTGGAAATACCGGTAATTACACAACAAGACGGCAGACAGGTAACAGTAACAGGCTTGGTGAGCCGTTATACGGTCCTCCACGAGGCTTTGGTTTGAAACAACTGGATAATTGGGGAATGCCTGCCCGGCATGCTACCTCGCAACATCTTTGGAACTGGCAAGCAAATATTGACGGCGGAGCTGAAGTGATCAGAGAAAAAGAGTCTGTGATGAATGGAATAAGAAATCGGCAAAATAGCATCATTACAAGATGGAATAGAGATAATCCAGACGATGTTGTGTCGGATAGCCTGCAAATTGAAGCCGGTGCCGGAATGGGGACAACCGTGATCGACATAACAGAAGGAACGGAAACATTTGCTGTAAATCCCATCAATAATCAACGTAATATCTATGATGCGGTGTGGATAAAGTTATTTAATGGCGGAAATGCGGATTATTATTATCACAAGATTATAGTTCCTGATAATACTAATGAACATCCTGAATATCAGAAACCGTATCGTGTTATCAATAGAACCAATATTCTTGGGCGTAATTATGTCCAAGATGTATGCAATCGTCCCAATTAATTAAAAATGAAAACCATGAAAAATTTTGTTTGCCTGATTATCATTCTTTGTTTTTTTAAAGAATCCATTCAATCACAACAACTCCATTTTATCAGGGGTATTATAGATCAGTATGTCCATTTTAATCAACCTCCCATTACTCAACTTCTGCAATATACCCCTGAACGTGACAGCGTGCTGACTGTAAGAAATGATTATACCTCTTTGCTGTATCAGGATTACGGACAACTGCAAAGTATCGTACAGTATGACAATAATAGGATTATTATTTTTTCTGCTGCTTTCAACAACAGTTTTTTTTATCTTGACATGGATGTTCCCGATTCGTTAATACGTCTTCATCTGAAATGCCCGAAAAATTATGAGCTACCTCTTAATATCAATATTATAAATAAGAGTGTAGTTTATAGATGTTTCTGTGACGAATGTAGTATGGACACATATTCTCTGTACAGGAAATTAGAAAAAAATATGAGTGACTTCTCTGACATTACGCCTGAAGTATATAAAGACTTATATTTGACAGGAACTTATTTTTATGGTTACGCCGATTCTCAAAGGGGAATTATTAAACCTAATGATGGAAGAATTTATTTACCTGTTGTTGCGGATACGGTTAAACGCCCTCCTATGGATACAGAACTCCCGTCGCAATATTGGGTTCAAAAGAAAACGTATATCAATATTAACATTAACAATATTGATCATACAGTATTGTTCAGAGACAGTCATCCTCCAGTGGGTACGGATAGTGTGGGCAGAAGCATGTTATTGATCTGGAATAAATCCAAAGACCACTGGTTTGAGTACACCTTAAAAGGTAATAGTACGACTGTTCGAAGTAATGGGCATTGGTTATTTGGTACCGTCAAAGATGGAAGAGATAGGAGAACGAAATATTTTCCTCAAAAAGAAAGTCCGGGAAGAGCAGTCAGAGACAGTGCCCATCTCTCATTCAGTTTTGATGACAGGGTATTTGGACGGGGGGGTAATTTATATTCGCCCGGAATTCTTTATCTGTTTAATGTTGATACTAAAAAATATATTGAATGGCATACGAATCAGGGAGACAGCGAAATATTGTTAGTTCAGGAAAAAACAGTATATTATCGTATTTTTGATGCAATTTATAAAGCCCTTATCATCAATGGTGAACGGTTAGAGGAACCTGAACTACTGGTAAAAGATAATCAGTTAGTTCCGTTCATTCATTGGGCATTTTTGGGAAAATAGTAATAAAGACCTTCGGCAGCATGGAAAAAGATACCCTATATCTGTTCTTCGTAGAGAACGTAAAAGGCAAGGATGGCGACATAGGCGGTTACATGCCCCTACAGCGGCAGGCGGGATTTATCTACGATCTGCCCCATAACGAACTGATTGCGCATGAACTGGCGCACGGCGCGTTCAACCTGCGGCATACCTTCAGCAGCGAAGAGTTTGCAGCGGCGCAGGGCAGTACGGACAACCTGATGGATTATAAAGGAAATGCAGAACTGTGGCGCCACCAGTGGAAAAAGATACAGGATCCGGAGAGGATATTGCTGGCGTTTCTGGAGGATGAAGAAGAGGGGGAAATGTCTATACATGCGGAAAACAGTGCAAATATGCTGCAATTGATGTATGAAATGCGAACAGCCAATATAAACAGCGACAAAAATTTAGATATCTCTGAATGGAGAAAGACCGAAGGAGTTAAATTCAATGAGTTCAAGATAAACAGTTTGGATACAACACTTTCTAATATCCATTTTTTAAGTATAGGAGATACTACTGATGTGAATATCTGGAAAATAGATCCATCTGAAAGAAACATTGAATCAATATCCGAACATCCAGATACGACAGTAAAAACCGGTACTTTTGTCAAATACAGGTTCAGAGAAAATAATACATCAACAACATATAAATTTGAGATAGCTGTATCAATTACAGATACTTCCATATTTAATTCATATCTGTATCCGGTGGCATTACCCGACAGTGTCAGGTTGGGAGATCCCAAAGCCAAACCTGCCGTGCCTTTTTCAAACGGTAACACATACTATGGATATTTCGGCTGTACGCGATATGAAGAAGGTAAAACCTGTACTTACCCGCAGGCATTAACTTATTCCGGGAAAAACAGAAAACATGACGGAGTAGATATAAAGACCACTGTTGGTGAAAATCTTTATGCCATTTATGGTGGAGAAGTAGTAGAAATTGATAACTCTTTTGAACCTCAAAATTCACTTTATGCTAATGTTAAAGCAAAGGATTATAGGGGAATATTATCAAGTCAAACAACGGCGCAAACATATACTTATACCAAAGCAGATGGGACAGCAGAAAATAATACGATTCCAGCAAATACAACCGTAGGAAAGTATGGTTGTCATTATGGATCAAGTACAAGTTATGGAAACAAAGTAGTTATCAAAGTGAGCTTGGATAAGCCCATCAAAGATATTAATGGCAATAATAAATCTGTTATCTACATGCGTTACATGCATTTGAATACTGTCAACGTCACAAAAGGACAAAAGATTAATCAGGGAGATATTATTGGGACAGCAGGGTGTTCAGGCAATGCAGCACGGATAGAACCAACGCTGTACCATGTTCACATTGAAGCTAATTCAACCAACACATGGACAGGGAATCGCGATATTGACCCACTAAGTTTATTGATCACTAAAATAGCACGACCACAATGAAAATATTATTGATTGTTTTAAATTTTGTATGTATATCCGTAACAGCACAAGTTCCTTCTGAAATAGTGGCAATATCGGATACCGTAATGATTAACGATATATGTATTGAACAAATTTGTTTTGGAGACAGTATCAAAAAAATGATAAAATATTTTGGTAAACCTGACACCATAATTTACCACCCTTCCGAAGAAGGTGAATTCATAGAGCCATCTCACACTAGTTATTGGTACCACAATACGATATTTTATGAGATACATCATCCGGGGATAACGGACGGTTTATTTTATGGATGTCGCGTAAATAGAGATAGTACTTCCATAGTTATCAGAGGAATAAAAATAAATATTGGGAAAACACGTATAGAAGAGATAAAAAATATCTTTCCTGCTTCTGTGATGCAAATGAAAGGGAATCATCATGATAAATTTATTCACATTTATATTGCATTCCCATCTTCATTGAAACCTATTGCTGAAGGATTGATCTTTGAAGTTAGTTTATGGTTTATCGATGAAGTTCTTAAAGAAGTAGAAACATCGTTTTATTTAAACTAAAAGTATTAAAAATATAAAATGTGAAACCAAAAATACAAATTGACAATATACAGGTGATTTTTCCCGGCGAACAGATGACACATGGGGGAAGCAACGCGATATCGGTCTATAACGCCGACCAGAAAGCAGCGATCAAAGCCTTCGGTACAATGGAAAAAGATGTCCTGTACCTGTTTTTCGTGGAACAGGTAAAAGGCAAGGACGGCGACATCGGCGGTTACATGCCCCTGCAGCGGCAGGCAGGATTTATCTACGACCTGCCCAATAACGAACTGATTGCGCACGAGCTGGCGCACGGCGCGTTTAACCTGCGGCATACGTTCAGCAGCGAAGAATTTGCAGCGGCGCAGGGCACCACGGATAACCTGATGGATTACAAAGGGAATAGCGAACTTTGGCGCCACCAGTGGAAAAAGATACAGGATCCGGAGAGGATACTGCTGGCGTTTCTGGAAGATGAGGAAGAGGGGGAAGCTCCAAAGAAAATACAGGGTACGCCCATAGCCGTCATCAAAGATACGATTATGAAGGCAAATAAAATACTTATTCTCAGCGACACCACCAAAACAGTAAAAATAAAATTTAAAACGGCGGA
>JAISDJ010000069.1 GCA_031264865.1 Tannerellaceae bacterium
TTAAACTAAAGTCCCAGAAAATGTGGTATAGGTTTGATGTCAAGTAATAACCTCAAGCGAAACTCCTAAAGATTGGAACATTTCTTTCAGCGGTTTGGATAAATTGCAAATTTTCCATGTGCCGCTGGCCTTGGATTGTGTAACGGTTGCTGCTCTGAAAAGCAGATCCTTTACATTGAAGGATTTAATCAGGCCGCTTGAAACCAGCATTCCGTTGATTTTATGATAGAGAAGCAACGCCAAGAATTCAATGAATGCCCAACCCTCCTGTGTCTCATACTTCGTTTCGTATTTCATGTCGAAGCCGAGGGTGTTCTTATGCGTATCAAACATCTCTTCTACAGCCCATCTCGTCTTATAATCAAGATAGATGTCCCGAGGGGAACTTTTCATGCTTGTTAATAGTGCGGTAACACCGAGAGTTGCAGTGTCGGACGCTACGGTCATTGCTGCTTCTTCTGACAAAGAACCATCTTTTTCCTCCGCATTTCGGAAATAGTTTTCCATAAGGTATTGCCTTCGCTCACAATCGTAATACACGCATATTCTGCATCCGTCGAATTTTCCCGCATTGAGTTCCGTAAAGTAAACAATACGCTTGTGGTAGGAGAAATTGTTTTGGAGCGTCCGCTCGTATCCCGCAAACACTTTGAGCGGTGCAGGAACCAATGATGTATTCTTTTGGAGTGGTATGATGAAATCCATTCCCGACATAAGCCTTATGTTTTTCTCAGAGAAAAAACCCTTGTCGAGGATAACGGTGAAAGCCTCGCCGCCTAATTCGTCAAGGCATGTCTCGAATGCCGTCTTGTCTGAAGTGCTTCCGGGAACAACCCTGAAATAAATCGGTTGGCGCTTTGCCCTGTCATATGCATAAATCAAACGTATCTGCGATTTCCCAATATGTCCCGGCGAATACCCTTTTTCACAGAAAGGATTGCACATTGAACCGCTCAAAAAGCTTGTGCCATCGAAAATAATCCCGCCGCCGCCGCAACCGGCGTAACTCCTCATAAACCGCAACATCCCCTCCCGTTGCAAGGACAGCCGAAATAGGAAGTCTGTGACGGTGTTTTTGCTGAGATGCACCTTGGGCAAAAGCAAAGAAATCGCTGACTTGCCGTATGCTATATCTATATCTTTCGCGGACAGATTTCCGAGCAACTTCAAAACAGCTGCCACAAAAATTCGCATGAATTCGGACGGAAAACACTCCCTGAGCGTATCGAACAGATCAACTCCCGCCCTTGTGGCTATTCGGGTTGCTCCGTACTCTTTCGTTATGAACTCTGCGCAAGGTTTCTTTTGGCTTAGGACAAATCCGATGCCTTCATATATCTGTCCCACGCATCCAAGAGACCTGCTCTTGGGTTTGTGCGCATCCCGATCGTAATATCCCTCGACCTTATAAACATAATAATGACCGTTCTTGTGGCGAATCTCCGTACCGTTCGGCTTGTGGCATTTTATTGATTCAGGTATCATTGGTATCGCTCCTCAACGGCATTGACCGTATCGCATTTATATACCATACTATACCATACTAAATTATGATTTGCAATACCCTTTTACAATTGTGCCACTGTATTTTTTTTACGCCTCTTACCCCTTGAATCTTGTTGTGTGCACGGATTGTGATATGTTGATGAAAAATTCGATCGTTTCTCGTCTCTATCGCACTGATTTCATGACGGACTATACCACATTTTCTGTGAAATTATTTTATTTAGGTGGATTCATGAAGATGCCAATACAATTATTTCAAAATCTCTAAACATCAGTTGCTCTTCCTGTGACCATTTTCACTATCTTCTAAAATCTCACAAATTGATGTAAGTTGCTCAGGTTTTAGATTGTATTGACTGTACTGCATTTCTTATTTCCTGTTCCTGAAACCCCAAAGCCAAGGCAAGAGGATTTTTCTTGTTTTTAACTGTTGAACCATTTTTTGAAACGGTTCCGGCATTCCCTGCGTATTTTCTATGGCGGTTATCTGTTCAAATATTTCCTTTTTAAGGTATATGAAAGCCGCAATATATAAACAACAGAAAATAGCCAGAAATGCAATGACTCCATAGATACGGTCAGCATAAATATCAGCCAATATCACGAGGATAAACGTAACTATAGCAGCAATTATCACCATTTTCGTAAAACTTTTTAAGGTTTTTAGGAGGCGTTCGTATCTATCAGTAATATCAATCATGTCGTCTTGCATATTATCTCCGATCGTCTTGCATATTATTCTCCTATAACCGTTGCCAGCACATCAATAGCGCTGAGTATTTTTCGTTTAACCTCTTTTGGATCGTAATTTATCTCATCATTCTTGGTGAAATGCTTGTAAAAATAAGCGATGAAGCGAGCTTTTGCTGCCGGCGTTGCTTTTTTCCTGCTATCAATAAGGTATTTTTCAACATATATAATTATTTGCTCCAGCAACTCAATGTTGTTCATTTTCTGGTCAAAGGAAGCTGTTGAAGGATCAATCTCTGCTATATAACCCGCAGAATATATTTCCCCGTCTCCGTTTAAAAGCCATTGTTTGTTAACGCCATAGCTTAAGGATAATAAATCCATCATAGCTTCCGTTGGCACAGCCTTATCTTTTTCAATAGAGGATAAAAAGCTTTGGGTTGTTCCTATTTTGGAAGCAAAAATTGTCTGTGTAGCTCCGGATTTCAAACGAATTGCCTTGATCCTATTCCCAATAGTTCCCATTTCCGCTTTCACTTCCATCTTATTTTAGGACTTATAATAATATATATTTTTATTCTTGGCAACCCTAAAATTTTATTGAAATATTTTATGAGGGATAAAAATAAATTATTATATAAAAATATTATTGACTTCCATAAAAATATATTCTATCTTCAAGTTGGAGATTGAGAACGATAAACTCAATGATTCCGGCTTTAAGACATTAAGGAGGAAAAATATGAATCTTGAAGAATCTATTACTAATGCCGTATCGGCAGCATTGGCGGACAGGTATATCCATCCCGTACCTGTTTTCGCAAATCGGGATGAGTGTTCAAAGATGATGGGGATATCCCCGCAATCGCTGGACAGGTTGTTTGATGAGGGTGTGCTTACTTTTGGGAAACATGCCACGCAACATAAGAGGAAGGGGCGCACTATGTATTACATGCCCGAAATTCTCAAGACGCTGCAACCTTCAAAGGCAACTGTGATACTATTTGGCGATCAAGCAAGGTAGTCGTGAGAAGTTTTGAAAACAATGATTTTATGATATGCAAAGGTATTATTTATTAGGAAAATATTATGGCAATAATTACAGTTAGAAATAAGAAGAAAAGAATACACATTATGTTTCGTTGGCGGGGGATACAGTATAACCTTGGCACAAGATATTACTGCCAAAGGGACGGCACTAAAAACTGTACCTGTAAAAGCTGTCACAATGCGCGGCTTATGTCTCAAGCTGTTCAAGATGAAATAGACAGGGATAAATTTAAAATAGGAGAGTTTTTCCCAGAACATACAGAAGCTCAACATATAAGTATCCTCAACAACAACATTATATTTAATGATTTTATGAAAGATTACGTTGAAAACGGTGCTTTCCAATACAGCACCCGCAAAAATTACAGATCTATGGTCAAATTAATGAGCAGCCATTTTAAAAGTATGCTTATCACTGAAATTACAAGAGCTCATGTTAAGCACTACCGTGATTGGCTGGTTCGTTATAAAACCTCTAATAAGACCATTAACAACAGGCTTGGACTGCTGTCCAGTGTATTTAAAGATGCGGTTGACG
>JAISDJ010000144.1 GCA_031264865.1 Tannerellaceae bacterium
CTGAATGGCTATCTGCCCAAGGAATCGGAAACGGTATTTAAAAATTCCGCCTCCATATTGACCGGTAACAATATCATTCTATTTGCGGAAGATCCCGTATTTCGCGGCGTCTGGGATGCAACGGAACGAACGTTTGTCAATGCAGTACTGTTCGGCGATCTGATCCGGCCTGTTTTTTGGTAAAACATATTCATCAAATTCCACCAATATCAAAACAAGTATGAGAACAGTTCAACGAAAATTGCAGATTCTGACGGCAGTTGCATTGCTGTCAACATCGTTACTCTCGTGCAGCCATTCAGACACTGGCGACCAGGCGACACTCCCCGATTTTCAGAAACGTCGCTTGATCGCTCTTAAAACGCTCGAAAAAACACCGGATGACCAAATCCAACCCATTCGCCTGGAAGTCCGCACGACTGCCGAACAACGTTCCGGCGTGCGTCGCATCCGTATGAGATTCATTATACGGTTCATTATCGTTCGCCTCACAGTTATGAAGAAATCGTTGCTTTACGCAATGCCGTAGAGGCTGTTTGTCCGATTTACAACCTGTTCATTTCGGAGCAGAAAATCGAAGGACGCATCGTACGCGATAACCCTGACAAATATCGTATTCATCCGCAACCATACGGATTATATAAAGATTGAAATATATATCTGCTTTTCAATATATAATTATTATTATGGGCAAAAAGATTTTGGTTATCACTCTGTTGGCCACGATAGTTTTAAAGATGGTGGCTCAGGCTGCCGACCCAAAAGCGGTCGGCAGCGATTTTTTCACGCATGTGAAACGTATTTCCAACTTGAAAGTCTGGGAGGATAAAGTTTTTTTCACCGTCAGTCAAGCAGACAGGGTACAGAATAATTATTCGTCCGGACTATATCAGTTGATAGACAATAAACCGGTTAGGATAGCAAAGGACGTTTCCGACTATTTTTTCCAAGACAATGGAATTATTTTTAAGGAAAGAAAAAAAGAAAACGCCCGCGAAGATAAGAACGGCGAAAAAGACGGACAATCAACTGTATTCCTGAAGTTGAGTTACGGCTACGGAGAGGCCGACGAATGGCTGCGTCTACCTTTTCAAGCCGTCCAAACCGAATGGATTGAAAAAGACAGATTCTTTTACACATCTTCTTACAACCGCAATGCTGACAAGAACAAAGACTATCATATCTACGACGAACTGCCATTCTGGTCGAACGGCCGGGGAGATGTCAGCGGGCAACGTTCTCATCTTTACTTCTACGACAGGGGCGAAAGCCGGTTGCTGTCTGACACGCTGGCGTCGGTTTCGGGACTTAAATTAAGCCCCGACAAGCAAACGCTTGTTTACACCCTGAAACCGGCTTGGTATGGTAAACAGCCCGAGGGCAGCCTGCTCATATCACTCGATGCCACGTCGTTCGAAAAAAAGGAATGGAATCTGTTTGACAAAGCGTCATACAGCAATGTTACATTTCTGAACAACGACGAAATCGTATTGACCATCAACCGTAGCATCGAACATGACAAAATCGAAAACCCCGGTATTTACCGGTTGAATATCCGCACAGGTAAACTGACACTTGTTTACGACGGCGCGTTATACGCTGTAGGCAACAGCATCGGCTCCGACGTGGGAGGTGCAGGCAGACCGGAAATCACTTCCGACGACAAAGGCATTCGCTTTATTACAACCGATACCGATTACGCCCCGCTCATTCATCTGGCATGGAAAGACGCAAGAATAACCCATTTATCGAACGGACGCATTTCCATTCAGGAATATCAGCCATACAAAGACGGTTTTCTCGCCATAGCCCTCGAAGAGCAGCAGGGAGCTGAAATTTATTTTATTGACAAGAAAGGAAACACTTCGCCGTTGACATCCCTAAACAAATCGGTTTTTGATGAATACAAAATTGTAAAACCTATCGAAATAAAGTTTACAAGCGAAACAGGCAAAGAATTGAACGGATATGTCATTCCTCCCGCCAATTATGAAAAGGGACGAAAATACCCCGCCATACTTGATATTCACGGAGGCCCCAAAACGGCTTATGGCACAATCTTTTTCACGAAATGCAGTACTGGGTGAATGAAGGTTATGTCGTATTCTTCACTAATCCTACCGGCAGTTCAGGACGCGGCTCAGAATTTTCCGACATACGCTGCAAAGTAGGAGAAATTGATTATAACGACCTGATGGCGTTTACCGACACCGTTATTTCCCAGGCCGACTTTATCGACACAGACCGTTTGGGTGTTACCGGCGGTTCCTACGGAGGACTAATGACCAACTGGATTATCGGACATACCAACCGTTTTAAGGCTGCTGCTTCGCAACGCGGTATCTCGTCGTGGCTCACATTCAGCAATACAAGCGACATCGGATATACATTTGCTTACAATTATTGGGGTACGGACATCTGGGAAAACGGACAGTTACTATGGAACGCTTCGCCACTGAAATATGCTGACAGGGTTAAAACGCCGACATTATTCATTCACAGCGAACAGGATTATCGTTGCTGGCTGGTAGAAGGGTTGCAGATGTATTATGCCCTGCAATATTTTAGTGTTCCATCAAGAATTGTCGTTTTTGAAAACGAAAATCATGAACTATCGCGTTCTGGGAAACCGCAAAACCGTATCAAACGATTGGAAGAAATTAAAGAATGGTTTGACAAATATTTGAAAGATTGAAAACGAATTAATTATATGAAATAATGAAAAAGACAGTTGTATTTTTTTGCCTTATCATGGCCGTTTTTACCTTTGCTCATGCGCAAAAGAAAAACAAAAAAAGTCCGCTCGACAATGCGGCAATTGCGTATCTAGACCGCTCATTCGGCATGTATGACCGGTTGCAGAAACAAATCTGGAGTCATCCCGAGCTTGGTTTTCTCGAAACACAGAGTTCGGCTGAACATCAGCAGCATCTTCGGGAAAACGGCTTTTCGGTTGAAGTCGGCGTTGCGGGAATGCCTACAGCTTACGTGGCAACCTACGGACAAGGCGCTCCGGTTATCGGGATACTTGCCGAGTTTGATGCGCTTCCCGGTCTCTCACAGGATACAGTGCCTTATCATAAGCCTCTTATAGAGGGTGGAAACGGTCATGCCTGCGGACATAACGTATTCGGCGTAGGCTCGATAGCAGGCGCAATCGCTGTTAAACAATGGCTCGAAACGAATCATCGTGAAGGGACAATCAAAGTATTCGGAACGCCTGCCGAAGAAGGTGGTGGCGGAAAGGTCTACATGGTACGCGAAGGGCTTTTCAAAGGCACAGACATCGTACTCGATTGGCATCCGGGCACGGGAAATGCTGTGAGCGTGGGCTCCGGTACGGCAATTCAGATGATAGACTATACCTTCCGCGGCGTTGCGGCTCATGCTGCCGGCTCGCCGGATAAGGGGCGTTCGGCGCTCGATGGGGTAGAAGCGTTCAATTACATGGTTAATTTACTGCGCGAACATGTTCCTACTTCTTCCCGTATCCATTACGTCATTGTCAACGGCGGCGAAGCTCCAAATGTAGTACCCGATTATGCCAAGGTTTCTTATTATATCCGCAGTCCGAAACGTGACATACTGAAAGACCTTACGGAATGGATCGAACAAGCGTCTGAAGGTGCGGCGAAGGGTACGCAAACAACCGTTTCGCATGAAATCATTTCCGGATTTTACGAATTGCTCGGTAATCGCCGGCTTCAGGAACTCGTTCAACAGAAACTCGAACTGGTAGGCGGTGTGATTTACGACGAACGGGAATGGGCCTTTGCCCGCGAAATCGTAAAAGGATTAAATCAGAACGACACCATTCTTGCAAATGTAGCGAAAGTACAGCCTTTACGCGAAGAGCGTCCTTCGCAGGGCGGTGGTTCAACTGATGTAGGCGACGTGAGTTGGAATGTCCCGACAGTCAGTTTTAATACTGCCGTGTTTGTACCTGGAAGCGCCGGGCACAGTTGGCAAAATGCAGCGGCAAGCGGTACCACCATCGGTACGAAAGGCCTGATAAACGCTGCCAAAGTCTTTGCCCTCACGGCTATCGACCTTTATTCCAATCCCCAATTAATACAGGAGGCCCGATTGGAATTTGAAAAGAAAAGAGGAGCGGACTTTCAATATGCTCCTTTGTTGGGTAATCGTAAACCAGCGCTGGATTATCGGGTAAAAAAATAAATCAGTATGCGTTCCATCTCATGATTTTTTAGAATCTTCAAAATAGTTAGTGGAAATAATCGTACCTTTACCATCCGATTCAAAAAAACGAAACGACTATGAAGTATAAATTACTCGTACTGGATGTAGATGGAACGCTTCTGAATAATAAAAAAGAAATAACGCCTGCTACCCTGGCTGCTCTTCTGAAGGTACAGCAAATGGGTGTGCAAATTGTATTGGCTTCCGGAAGATCTACCTATGGTCTGCGTCCTTTGGCAAAAGTTCTTGAACTTGATAAATACAGTGGCTATATCCTTTCTTATAATGGCGGACAAATATTTGATATGGATACAGATAAGCTGCTGTTTGAACGCCGTATAGATCCGAAATTAATTCCTTATCTAGAGAAAACAGCCGCTAAAAGCAATTTTACTATTCTTACATATCATCAAGATACAATCTATACAAATAATGCCGCAGATAGACATGTGCAGGAAGAAGCGAAGCGAAATAAAATGCAAATTAAAGAAGTAAAACATTTTGCCGATTCGATCACCTTTCATCCCTGTAAGATCATGCTGGTGAGCGACGACGAGGAGGCGCTGGTAGGATTGGAAAACCATTGGAAGAAAAAATTAGATGGCTCATTGGATGTTTTCCGTTCCGAGACTTATTTCCTGGAGGTTGTTCCTCCTTCCATTAATAAAGCCGATACATTAGGCGTATTAATGGGTAAATTAGCCATAGAAGCAGAACAGATGATGGCTATTGGAGATGGACTTTGCGATATTCCGATGATACAAACGGCAGGGCTGGGTATTGCAATGGGTAATGCACTCGACCCCGTGAAACGTTGTACGGATTATACCACGGCAACCAATGAAGAGGATGGCGTTGCCAAAGCGGTGGAAGAACATATTATCGCCAAACTTCGTCCGGCCGATATACCCTTAGATCAATTAAACGCACGCGCGAAGCATGCATTAATGGGTAATCTGGGAATCCAGTACACCTATGCATCGGAAGACCGGGTAGAAGCCACTATGCCCGTAGATATTCGCACACGTCAGCCTTTTGGTATCCTGCACGGTGGAGCAACATTAGCTTTGGCCGAAACCGTTGCCGGACTGGGCTCTATGGTATTATGCCAGCCCGACGAGATAATTGTTGGAATGCAAGTTAGTGGCAATCATCTTTCGTCAGCCAAAGAGGGAGATACGGTGCGCGCCGTGGGTACAATTATCCATAAGGGGCGTTCTTCACATGTATGGAATGTAGATGTATTTACATCTACCGGTAAGTTAGTTTCTTCTATCCGTGTAGTAAACAGTGTATTAAAAAAGAAATAATGCACGGTAGCCTAAACTTCTTAGATACATATATAAAAGAGGATAAGAGTTTTGCCGCATACAAGCTACCGGGAGACAGTATGCTCCATTTTGTTGTACAGGAGAGCGGTTCTCCTGTATTGTTGCATTCTATTGAAGCGTTAAACGGTAGAAAAGGGTTTGTGATTGCTCCTTTTGCTGCTTCAACGGCTTTTCCTATTGTCTTGATTCAACCGACAGAAAAAATAGAAAGGCCTTTCTTGCCGATAAAAGTATTGAAAGGACAAAAAGAACGAAAAGGACGAAAAGAGGAAGAGGCGTATGTTGAGCGATTTCAGACATTCATAACTCCTATCCGTGATAGGCAATTTAAGAAATTAGTCCTTTCACGTAGTACAACGATTGAAAGGGAGGCTGGTTTTTCGCCGGCTGAAGCATTTGCTCTTGCTTGTACGAAGTATATCCGTTCGTATGTATATCTTTGTCACACACCGCAAACTGGAACATGGTTGGGTAGCACACCCGAAATGCTTCTTTCCGGTGAAGGAAATGTTTGGCATACCGTCGCCATTGCCGGTACGCAACCTTTGCAAAACGGCGAATTACCCAAAACCTGGGATGATAAAAACCTCATCGAACAAATGCTTGTTTCGTATTATATCCGTACACAGCTTACCTCTTCCGGTATTCACCCTTCGGAGAAAGGCCCCTATACGGTACGCGCCGGCGAATTGGCGCATTTGCGAAGCGACTTTATGTTTTCACTTCCTGATACCGGCCGATTGGGCAGCCTGCTGGAACTATTACATCCTACGCCGGCGGTATCCGGCTTACCCAAAGAAGAGGCATACCGATTCATTTGTGAGAACGAAGGATATAGCCGGCGCTATTATAGCGGATTTATCGGTTGGCTGGAGCCTGATGGAAAAAGTGACCTATATGTTAATCTCCGTTGTATGAACATTCACGATAATTCGTTTACTTTGTATGCCGGTGGCGGTTTGTTGCCATCCTCTGTTCCGGAACAGGAATGGCAGGAGACAGAAGACAAACTACAAACCATGCTATACTTAACGGAAGTAAACAATTATGTACGCAAATAAAAAGAATGTCTTACAACTTATTGCTCTGCTGAAAGCACATGGAATCCGTCAAATCGTTTTATCTCCCGGTTCAAGAAATTCGCCTTTGGTACATTCCTTTGCCGTTGATTCATTCTTTACCTGCCATGTTGTTGTAGACGAACGGAGTGCTGGTTTCTATGCTATCGGTATTATCTTACATACAGGAGAACCCACAGCTGTTTGTTGTACCTCGGGCACAGCGGCGCTAAACCTTAGCCCATCGGTTGCCGAAGCCTTTTACCAACAGCTACCTTTATTAGTAATAACAGCCGATCGTCCTGCTGCATGGATAGGTCAAAGGGCCGGACAAACACTGCCGCAACCGGGGATGTATAACACATTGGTCAGGAAATCCGTCCAACTCCCCGAAATAAACATACCGGAAGATGAATGGTATTGCAACCGGTTAATAAACGAAGCTTTAGCAGAACTGAATCACCATACCCCGGCTCCTATCCATATAAACATCCCCTTGTCGGAGCCTTTATTCAACTATACGGCCGCCGCCCTTCCCGAAGTACGAAGCATCCGTCGTTATTTACCCAATGTAAACATAGAAGAGGTAATGGCAAAGGAAGGATTTACTACCCGTTTCCAAAAGCATGCAAAAAGGATGATCCTTGTAGGACAATTATGGCAACAAACAGAAGAAATCCGTGTATTAGTAGAAAAACTATCCAAAGAAAAAGACTGTATTATCTTGTGCGAATGTCTTTCCAACATCCATTCACCGCATGTTATCTGTGATTTCGACAGCCTCTTATACGCTTTACCCAAGGAAGAACAAAAAAGATATGCTCCCGACTTACTGATTACTTTCGGCGGACATATCGTATCCAAAAGAATAAAGCAGTTCTTACAGACAAATAAACCCAAAGAACATTGGCACATCTCTCCTTCGGGAGAAATAATTGATTTGTATCAGAGCCTCACACACAGTATAGAAACTGATATATCCGTATTCCTAAATTATGTAGCATCATGCAGCAGCACTGAAAAGGATAAAGAGAAACCATACGCTTCATTTTGGAAAAACGCCCGGAAGGAATTACCGCTGGGTAGTATCGGTGAGTTTTCAGATTTGCTGGTTGTAAAAGAATGGTTGGAGGCAATACCCGAAAATGCTTCTATCCATTTAGCCAATAGCTCCAGCGTCCGTTTAGCCCAGTTGTTCCCATTCAAGAAGGGTGTAACTGTATACTGCAACCGGGGAACAAGCGGTATCGATGGCTGTATGTCTACGGCTGTCGGGTATGCAGCTGTCAGTGGAAGACAAACCTTTCTTTTAATTGGTGATCTGGCGTTCTTTTATGATATGAACGGACTTTGGAATCGTCAGTTAACTAAAAACCTGCGCATATTACTTAACAACAATGGAGGAGGTGAAATCTTTTACGCGCTCCCCGGACTCAATAAATCGGAAGCATTGGAAACCTACATTTCCGCTTCGCATCAAACGCAGGCGAAAGCATGGGCGGAAGCCACCGGTTTCACCTATCTTTCTGCTGCCAATACAAAGGAATTAAAAGACACAATGCCCGTCTTTACCGGCAATAAAGGAGACAAACCAATTCTATTGGAAGTATTTACCTCCATGAAAAAGAATACCGATATACTCCGAAATTATTATCACGAACTTAAAAAGAAATAACGATGACAAGAGAATGGACAATCATCAAAGAATATGAAGATATTCTGTTTGACTTTTACAATGGAATAGCTCGTATCACAATCAACCGTCCCCGCTACCGTAATGCCTTCACGCCTACTACAACAGGTGAAATGAGCGACGCCTTACACATTTGCCGAAACGATGAAGACATTTGTGTAGTGGTACTGACAGGAGCAGGCGATAAAGCATTCTGCTCAGGTGGCGATCAGCACGTAAAGGGTAAAGGAGGTTATATCGGAAAAGACGGCGTACCCCGCCTGAACGTATTAGATGTTCAAAAACAAATCCGTTCGTTGCCCAAGCCTGTTATAGCGATGGTAAACGGTTATGCTATCGGTGGTGGACATGTATTACACGTTGTTTGCGACCTTTCGATTGCTTCCGAAAACGCTGTCTTCGGACAAACAGGCCCGCGTGTGGGAAGTTTCGACGCTGGTTTCGGTTCATCCTACCTGGCTCGTATCGTAGGACAAAAGAAAGCCCGCGAAATATGGTTTCTTTGCAAACAATACAATGCACAGGAAGCGCTGGATATGGGGTTAGTAAACAAAGTAGTCCCTTTCGACCAATTAGAGGATGAAGTAGTAACATGGGCGGAAATGATGATGATGCACAGCCCGATGGCGCTCCGCATGATAAAAGCAGGCCTTAATGCCGAACTCGACGGACAAGCCGGTATCCAGGAATTAGCAGGAGATGCTACCTTATTATATTACCTGACAGAAGAATCACAGGAAGGAAAACAAGCCTTCCTCGAAAAACGTAAACCAAACTTTAAGCAATACCCGAAATTTCCGTGAGTCATTTTCAATTATCCATTTTCAATTATTCATTAACGTTCCGTCAACCCGCCGGAACGTCAAGGGGCGTTTATACCACGCGGAACGTTTGGTATGTATTACTCACATCCAAAGTATATCCTGATAAATGGGGAATTGGAGAATGTGCCCCCCTACCTAAGTTAAGTTGCGACGACATACCGGAATACGAACAAATACTTCGGAACGTTTGCCGGCAAATAGAAGAAACCGGCGTTATGGATGTAGACTCCCTTCGCCCTTACCCATCTATCTTGTTTGGATTGGAAACCGCTTTCAGGCAGTACGAAACTGGTAGTTTTCGCCTTTGGGATACGCCTTTTTCCCGTGGAGAAAAAGGTATACCCATCAACGGACTTATATGGATGGGTGATTACCTGAAAATGGCAGAACAAATAGAACGTAAACTACAAGACGGATTCCGGTGTATCAAGTTGAAAATCGGCGCTATTAACTTCAATGACGAACTGACATTACTTCGTTACATCCGTAGCCGTTTCTCAGCAAAAGAGATAGCGTTGAGAGTAGATGCAAACGGTGCCTTCCCGCCCGAAAAAGCATTGGATAAACTAAAACAATTAGCCGAATGGGATATTCATTCCATAGAACAACCGATCCGTGCAGGGCAATGGGACGCCATGGCTCGGTTGACTGCCGAAACGCCCATACCTATCGCTTTAGATGAAGAACTCATCGGCTGGAACTGCCGAGAAGAAAAACGTCAGTTACTCGAAACGATACATCCGCAATATATTATACTGAAACCTTCTCTACACGGAGGAATAAACGGTTGCCGAGAATGGATAGACGAAGCCGAACGCCTCCATATAGACTGGTGGATCACCTCCGCCCTCGAATCAAATATCGGACTGAATGCCATTGCACAGTGGACAGCGACAGTACTTCCCCACTCACCCGGAGAAAGCTTTCAAGGCCTTGGAACAGGAGGATTATTTACCAATAATATCGACATGCCCCTCGAAGTAAGAGGAGACTGTTTATGGTTCAACACAGCAATGTCCTCCTCTCCCTCCTCCGAAGGATTAGGGAGATGGCTCTCCGAATGGTTCTCTCCTACTCCATACATGACGGCGCAGACGTCCGGTTCTACCGGAACACCCAAACGGCTTACATGTAAAAAAACACAAATGATTGAAAGCGCCCGTACCACCTGCTCTTTTCTTCATCTGAAAAGGGGAGACAAGGCGCTCTTATGTATGGATACGAAATACATAGGCGCTAAGATGATGCTGGTGCGTACATTAGTTGCCGGTCTTGACTTACTTATTCGCGAACCTTCCGGACATCCGTTGAAGGACGTCGATACCCCTATTGACTTTGCAGCTATGGTACCGCTACAGGTTTATAACTCGCTACAAATTCCCGAAGAAAAAGAGCGACTTAAACAGATAAAGAAACTACTAATCGGAGGCGGAGCAATCGATTCGGTATTGGAGAATGAATTAAAATCCTTCCCCAATGAGGTATATTCGACCTATGGCATGACGGAAACACTCTCCCATATTGCCCTTCGGAGAATAAACGGCAACGAGGCGTCACCCTATTACACGCCTTTCGAACCGGTACGCCTTACGCTGACGGATGACGCCCGGTTAGTCATAGAGGCTCCTTGGACAAGCGATTCTCCTTTGCAAACAAATGATATAGCCGAACTACTACCCGACGGACGTTTCCGTATACTGGGGCGAAAAGACAATTTCATCCATAGCGGCGGCGTCAAGTTGCAAATAGAAAGCCTCGAAGAAAAGATACGCCCTGTCATTCATACACCCTTCGCTATTACATCAGCACCACATCATAAGTTCGGAGAAATCGTCGTCCTGCTGATAAAGAAAACGGCAGACATAGACATAGATACAATCTCCAAACAAATCAACAAAATATGCTCTGCATACGAACGCCCGAAAATCATCCATCCGGTAGACTCTATCCCTATGACAGAAAACGGTAAAATAGACCGTAAAGCCTGCAAAGAGCTGGCATTATCATAATTTGTTAAAAATCAGTATTACTAATAGCCGTTTTATCTCAAATCCATTCTTTATTTTCTTTTTCTTAATAATTTTCTGCTTAGGAAAATAAATATGGGATCAACCTGTTCACCTTCTAAAAATAAAATATATTTTTTAGAAACTATATTTTTAATTACATCCTCTGGAATCAGTAATTGCCTACAGCATCTTAGCCAAATATTCATCCGCCGCTTTGTATATCTCAATGTCATATATGTCATAAACATGAATATATTTGTCATAACAATGAGTATAGAAGTTATATAAAAAATTATGCGGCTAAAAACAACTGAAAATGAAATTAATTGCATTTCTACAATTGCCATTGGAATCGCTGATATAATTATTAATATAGAACTAAAGAAAAGAGATGTAGAGATATGCATATCATATAAAGAGGCTATTTTAGGATAGTTACGCATAATCTTATTAGGATACAATATACGAAATAAATTTCGACATGTTTCTTTAGAATCTTTAGATTGATTCAGCTTTAGTTTTGAAATCAATATTTCAGAAATAAATGTAATTGTTTCATTTGAATGCCTAAATTTAGATACATCTGTTTCTAATACACTAGAAATAGAATTCATCATAATGTTATAATTGCCTCTATCTTGAAGTATTGATTCAACAAAATACAAACTAATTTGATACTCGAAAAAGGATTTATGTGCAAATTTGAAATAATCTTTCCTTGTCAAATCATTTACTAAAATACCACAAGATCGAACATCTGTTAATATTGTATCTTCCGAATGAATATTATCAATCATTCTTTCTTTTAGAGGCTTTCTTCTTGGTTGTATTGCATTTTCAGAATCAATTATTTCATCAGGAAAGTTTTCATATAGTTTTATTATTATTGATTCAAGATCGTTTTTATTAATCTGATTTGAAAATTCAGTATAACGAAACATTCCAACAGAAATACCTAGCATAAAATACTCTCTTTCTTTTTCAGATAAAGGAAATAAAATCTTTTTATTATACTGCCTTGAATAGCTATACTTTATAAATTCAGATATCACTATTGCCGAATTAATATTATCTTTCATATCTAAAAGTTTCCTCTCTTTCCAAATAACTGACACCAAGTATAATATTGAAGGTCTTGATATCAAATCCAAGAAATTTGAATTTGTAGATTTTTCAAGAATTTCTACAATCTGTCCTCTTGTATTACTATCTATACTTCGCAAAGCTTCTTTTATTTGGTCAATATTGAATTTATTGAGATAAATTGCCTCGCAATAATGAGAATCTTCATATTGTTTGTCAATGCCTAAATTAGTTTTTAATTCTTTATCATCTAAAAAAAAATTAGGTCTACCTGTAATTATAATTTTTGATTTAGGAATAGCAAATTCCCATAATCTTTGAAAATGGTTTAATCTTATTTCTCTATCTCCAATCATATCCATTTCATCGAAGCCTTCAAATATGATCAGTAGTCTTCCTGCTTCGTGAAGTTTTAAAAGAGAAGCAGCATCTAATCTATAGTTGGTAGCCCATGTGGAAAGTATTTCGGTTACACTTAGGTTTCTAGGGCTTTTGCCTCTTAATTCAATTAAAATAGGAATTCGTTTTCTATTTGAACTTTTTTGAAGTAATTCATGGGTTATTTTTAAAGATACGACACTTTTTCCACAGCCATATTCTCCAAGAATAGCTAAATGTTTATTTTCATGATTATTTTCAAGCCAGCTGTAGATGTAATTCTCAATTTCACCTAAAGATTCTCTTTCTTCATCATTTCCAAAAAGATTAACGTACATATCGTTTAAAGTAAGTTCACTATTAATCGATATTTTTTTTGATACAAATTGATCTTTTATAAATTGTTTATATGATGAAAAGTCAATTAATGAATCAAGCATTTCATTCTCATTTCTTACAATTATTTCTATCCCATATTTTTGTATGCTTTCGATTTCTCCGTGATGTCGTTTAACCGCAATAATATATTTTGAAAATTCAATCTTATGTGTTTTTGTAAATTGAATAAATTTGCATATAGAACTTTCATCAGGATAATCAATACTACAAAATATGGCAATATTTTGATTGTCAACTCCATATTTTGATATGAAACTTTTTTCGTCTGAATAATAATCATTAATTAAATCTATTTTATATTGACTATTTGCAGACGTAAGAAGTTCGAATACATTTCGATCCCAAGATATTTTATCTTTCTCATGAATGGTAAATATATTAAAATATTTATCTTTTTCCCTTTCTACATAAGGTACGATGGCTTTTTCTTTGGAAAAAAAATCTTTTAATTGCACAAGAGCTTCAATGAAAATATTTGACTGTTCATGATATCTTTCCTTTTTATATTGAATTTCACTAATGGGCCCATTCCAATTTTTAAACATTTGAAAAACCCAATACATCAAAGAAATTATTACGAACAGAATGATTACATGATCCTTACCATCAGTCTGATAGCTAGAAATTTTTATCGAAAATATATTATTGAAAACATTTATAAATGCAGAAATATATCCTTGAGAAGAATAAATTTGAAGAATAAACGTTGTGATTAATGCAAAAAAACCACTTATGGCAATAAGTGCAAATCGTTCTCTAGTATATTTTCTAAAATAAATTAGACGAACAATGTAAAATCCACATATTATAACAATGAGGAATAGCAAGACAATAAATATAGAAATCATATAGCTTTTTTAACAATAGTTTGAATATCAAAACAGCAAACTTACAAAAAATACTAAAACAGCATATACTTCTTTAAGTTAAAAATTAATCCAACGGCTTCAGAAACCTTTCTCACAGAGAATCTATGAGTACAAAATACTCGTTCTACAATACTCATTTTGAAAAACAGGAGTTATTTTCCCAAAAACGGGAAGGATTCTCCGAGAAAACCAGGGTTTTCTCCCCAATAATTCCATAAAAGGAAGAGAAAATAAAAACAGAAAAAGAATTAAAAAGAAAAAACGTAGGAAATTAAACCTGAACGAACCCCTCCAGAAGATAAATACGCCAAATAAGAGGTAGAATTCTGCCGAAAAATCATTGTGATGTCTTCACCAAACCATTATGATGATTTTATAAAACCATCATAATGGCTTTATAAAACTATTATAATGATTTCTTCAAGACATCACAATGTTTTTCTGAAAGCATGATAATGCCCAATTTAATGACATTGGTCTCCAGACTCCGCCGTGCTAAAATCTTTGTAATCTCAAATAAATTCATTACTTTTGTTTCTATAAAATTATTGATTATGAATACAATAAGAAAACTACCTATTGGCATACAGGATTTTGAGAAACTGCGTAAAGATAATTGCCTTTATGTAGATAAAACGCAATATGTCTACCAGTTGACGCTAACCAGCAGTCCTTACTTTCTCGGTCGTCCTCGCAGATTTGGAAAGAGTTTGTTTCTTTCCACGCTCAAAGCTTATTTTGAAGGCAAAAAAGAGCTTTTTGAAGGATTAAAAATTTCCGAACTGGAAAAGGACTGGACTAAATATCCTGTTATTTATCTTGATTTCAACAACTCGGAATACAGCGATGTGCAAACGCTCGAAATCGT
>JAISDJ010000150.1 GCA_031264865.1 Tannerellaceae bacterium
CCGATTCGCCGGCGGGGTTTATCGTCTATACGTTTCTTTGTCTGCAATTCGGCTAAGGATTGGTTTATCAATTCAAGTTGTATCCGCGTATCTTCGTTGACGTCGTTATAATCGGCAAAGACTTCCTCAATATAGGCTTTGAGTTCCCGGACTTCGTTTTGTAATTCCTGCACCTTATCCACCGGGGTGTTTAAAACGAGCTGTCTCATGGCTACAAAGGCACGCATGATACCTCTGTTTATTTCTATGGCAGCATCGGAATTTAATACGCTGCTTAACATTGCAACCCCAAGCTCTGTAAAAGCAAACGGCAGATATTTTATATTACTTCCTCTGCCTTTGTTCAAGGTCACAATTTGTGATCTTGAAAGTTCCTCTTTTGTTACTTCAAACATGAAATCATCTCCGCTAAATCGTTTCAAATTACGCCTTACAGCTTGTTTTAGGATCCTCGTTTCTATTCCATACGATTCTGCCAGATCGAAGTCCAACATCACCCGTTGCCCTCGCATCTCGTATATCTTGCTTTGAATTAGTTCTAATTCCATAGCCTTACTCCTCCATTCTGAATTTGGTTCCACACTTCGGGCAGGTGATAGTATCCCCGGCGGGTTTCTCAAACAGATCGGAAACTTGAACCTCTAAAGCGTCGGCAATTCTGCTAAGCGTTTCTATGGTCGGGTTGCCGTTTATGCTTGATGATAGATTAACTCTATTAATTTTCATCTTATCGGCCAAAGACTGAATAGTTAACCCTTTTTCTTTGATAACGTCTTTAATTCTTAATTCCATATCGTAATATTAAAATTTATGATGCAAAAATATACATTTCATCTAAATGTAGTACCGTAAATTACGATTAAAAGTTAAACGTAATGTTAAAGTTGTCGGAAATTATTGTAAGTCGGAAATTAAAGCATTACATTTGGAGCCTAACCGATAATTAAAATGTTACAACAATGGAAACAATTACGCACTTACAGGTACTACCCTGCCAAGGGAATGCCGATAGCAGCATTAGCATCAGCAGAGATGCTAATGAAAGTGGAATAGATTTACAAAAGATAGGCAATGTTAGTGGAAGCGATGTTACCGGATGCAACATGGACGGGAGTAATAACAACGTTTGCCCGCAACACAACACCGTATTCGACAATTACGGCATTACGGGAATATCCGGCTCCGGTCACACTATAAACAACTATGCCTGCCCTCCGGAAATAGTTGAGCTCATTTTGAAATTAGCAAAAAAAGAGGGGTTGATATGATAACAATAACAATTAACTCACAAACCATGTTTGTAAAGCATATAGGCGCTTCTTTTGCTTTGTTGGTAGATGAGTATAAAAAAGAGCATAAAGTGCCGCTATGGGCTTTAAAATGCGTATTACCGTGCAAATCCAAAAGGACGTGTACTAAGAAAAAGAGTAATAATAAAAAAACAATCAACTATTAAAACATTACAATCATGGAAACAAAAAAGAAAACGACGACTGCGCCGGTCTTCCCGGTACTGCTAAGAAAAAAAGAGGTGAGCACTATCTTGTGTTGTTCCTGCACCGAACTGGATCGCATTATTGAGCGTGGAGAGCTGCGCTATGACTATAAGAGAGGAGCAACCGCCCTTTTCAAGGAAGAAACGATACATAAGTATCTGGAATCAATTAAAGTAAAGATTGATTGAAAAACAGATAACACTGTAATTTTAACAACTTTATAATACAACTTAATAATTCACATTATGGAAGCAATGAAAACAATAGAAGACGTAGGGGCGTGCCTGATTGAGTTCTCAAAAGAGATGACAGAAAAAGCAAAGAGAATAAGCGAGGAATACGGAAAGCAGTTTTGTCTCCCGGCCTTTCGTTTAACCAGCATTATGCCTTGGTATCTCATATCCAACACGGACGTAGATAGAAATCTAAGACAATTTATGTCAATTTTTAGTAACAACTTAACAGCCGGTATTTATGCTGAATCTAATATGCTTAGACTTATGGAAGAGGCAAAAGCAGCTAACGATAAGATAAAAAAAGAGGCAGCAAGGGAACGGGCGGCTTTCCTGTTTATACTGTTAAACGGACTTGAAGAGCAATTTAAGGACGTCCTTAACAAACATGGGGTAGACGATGAGGATGAGGTACAAAATGCCATACGGGAGTTTCATAACAATTAGCCACGGTATCGCCGTTTGATGTATGACAGGGTTAGCCCCGGGCGTTTTAGGATGTCCGGGACTTTATGTTATAAACATGTTGTGCGGGTATTCAAAAAAAAAGAGGCCACGCAATCATATGGATTTTTTACTATCAAAAATAAAACGTATCTTTGCCGAAGAAAGAAACCGATTTTTGATATTTTTATTCAAATTTTGTCCCCAGTTTGTCACCCACGAACAAAAAGACTGTCGGTTTCTTTTGATATTCAATCCGTTATAAAACCAAGGGGCTGACCGGTTTAGACAGCGGGTAGAAGTGGTTTGTAAGCATGTAGTGCGTGGTTGGCTTGCACTTAAATCTCAGACAACAATCAATTAACTGGCGAAAATAACTACGCTCTCGCTGCTTAATCGAATAACAGTAGATTAAAGCTTTATCTCGACACTAGGTGCCGAAACGAGACATCACCCGGATGCTGTTGCTCCGAAGCGGTCTGATCAGGTGGTGCAGCAATATCGGAGATAGTTTAAAGGAAACCTCGGACTTTAAGCAAAAATTTAGAGGATAAGGAAAGAGTTGGTAGCTTCGGTCTTGCTCTCTCCCGACAATTAAAGCGAAGATAAACATGTAGAAAGCAAATTAATTCCTCGTTTGGACGAGAGTTCGAATCTCTCCAGCTCCACAAGCAAGATTGATAGTAGTTTTTGATAAGGATTAAAACAGGGAGTTTCCTTGCTTTAATCCTTATTTTTTGTGCCTCCACACAGATAATTAATTATAAAATCTAAAAAAATTCCTCAAAAGTTTTGACTATTCGTATTTTCATTACATTTGTACCATTGTCATAGTACAATATTTGTATAATAAAACATACAGCTTTATGATTAAGTTTTTATTGGATTATTCGGTTGGTGTGCCGATATACCGGCAGATTATTGACCAGATTCGGTTTGGGATAGCATCCGGACAACTTAAACTGGGGGAACAGCTCCCTACGGTCAGGGCGCTTGCCGTGGAGTTGAAGGTAAATCTGAATACGGTTTCCAAGGCATATAAAGAGTTGGAAATCAAAAATATTTTGGAGACTCAACAAGGCTCCGGAACGTTTATCAGCAAAACGGAACAGGTAGTATTGGAAACGGAACGGGAAGATAAACTAAAAGAGATTTGTCTACAGTTTTCCTCTGTTGCGTTTAATTATGGTTTTAGTCTTGACGAAATCGTTCGGGAGCTAAAGAACATTGGATCCTTTAAAAAATAATAAATATGACAACAAATGTAATGAACAAGGGTTGGTTTAATCCTATTTCTTTTTCTGTATTGCTGATATTGATCAGCCTATCGGTTGCTTTGTATATTTTGCAAATAGCAAATATCTGGGTCTTGGCGCTTTTACTTCTTTTTTCAGGATTAATATCTTCTGCCATTCGCATTGCCGACCAATGGGAGCGGGCAGTGGTGTTGCGCATGGGGAAATACAAGGGTTTGAAAGGGCCTGGACTATTTATGATTATCCCTGTTATCGACCGTGTTTCTACTTATGTAGACCAACGGGTACGGGTGAGCGCTTTTAAGGCGGAACAGACTCTTACCAAAGACACGGTACCGGTAAATGTAGACGCCGTTGTGTACTGGACAGTTTGGGATGTAGAAAAAGCCGCTTTGGAAGTGCAGGAATATCAAAAAGCCATTGAACACATTGCTCAGACTGGCTTAAGGGATACGATTGGCAAGCATGAGTTATCGGCTCTCTTACAGGAACGCGATAAAATTGCTGAAGATTTACAACAGGTTTTAGACAGAAATACGAATCCTTGGGGCATTACCTGCCAAACCGTAGGTATTAATGATATTGCCATACCGCAGGATTTGGCCGACGCTATGAGCAAGGAGGCACAAGCCGAGCGCGAAAGAAGAGCCCGCGTCATCTTAGGAACGGCCGAAACCGAGATTGCCGAGAAGTTTGAACAAGCTAGTAAGAAATACACCGATAATCCGGTAGCCTTGCACCTCAGGGGGATGAATATGTTATTCGAAGGCTTAAAAGAGAAAGGTTCCATGGTAATTGTACCCAGTTCGGCATTGGATTCTATGAATTTGGGCGCTATGGGAGGATTGGTGTCATTGGCTAAGAACAACGAAAAGTAAAACAATACAATTGAAAAACACAGTAAATTTAATAACCATGAAATATATATGTAAGCAAGGAATCGTTTTAATTATTCTATTCTTAATTTTTACCGGTTGTTCGCAGAAAACATCGTTGGAATGGATCCCATTCTATTGGGAAGGCGATACTATTTCGGGAAAATAAAATCATTTTACCTAAAAATAGTTATTCAATGTAGTAAAAATAGCCAGGCTTTTACCTATTTATAGTGATTGCCTGGTTTTTTATTTATAAAGACCTTTGCATCGATAAAAAATGTTATAAATTCATCAATTCATCATTACATTGAAAGCTATATTGTATAGTATATCTCTGATCCTTATTTCATTCTTATTTCCCATTACTACTTGGGCACAAGATGGAAACGCTATGGTTTCGGGTAAGATAATATCTACGGAAAATGAGATAGTAGATTTTGCAACCGTCTATCTAAAAGGTACAAATTATGGCGGGACTACCAACCGGGAAGGTATTTACCATTTGCAGGCTCCGGCCGGCAGCTATACATTGGTAGTATCTGCTATCGGTTACAAAACGGTAGAGAAACAGGTAAAACTTACCTCCCGCGAAAGGACAAAGCAAAACATAACCATTACTCCACAAGCTACCGAATTGGAGGAGGTTGTAGTTGTTTCTAATGGAATCAGCCGGCTTAAACGCTCGGCCTTTAATGCTGTGGCCATCGATACAAAATCATTACAAAATTCTACTCAAAATCTAAGCCAGGTATTGGTGCAGGCTCCGGGAATGAAGCTCCGCGAATCGGGGGGTGTAGGTTCAGATATGCAGTTGATGATGGATGGATTCAGCGGTAAACATATTAAGATATTTATTGATGGCGTACCGCAGGAAGGGGTAGGTAATTCGTTTGGACTGAACAATATCCCTGTCAATTATGCCGAACGTATTGAAATATATAAAGGAGTAGTGCCTGTTGGTTTCGGAACGGATGCCATCGGAGGGGTAATCAATATTGTTACCAAAAATAACTTAAACAAATGGTTTCTGGATGCCTCTTATTCGTATGGTTCATTTAATACGCATCGATCGTATGTTCATTTTGGGCAAACATTCCGAAGCGGCTTAACTTACGAAATCAATGCCTTCCAGAATTATTCCGACAATGATTACTATGTGGATACACCTGTAAAAGATTTTGAAACAGGGGCAATCAACAAAAAAAAGATAGAACACATCAAGCGTTTTCATGATACCTATCACAACGAAGCCATCGCAGGTAAGGTGGGTATTGTAAATAAGAAATGGGCAGACCGTCTGATGCTGGGTTTCACCTACTCGCGTATGTATAAGGATATACAAACCGGTGTACGCCAAGAAATTGTATTTGGAGGAAAATATCGTAAAGATCATTCGCTTATGCCATCGCTAGACTATCGTAAACAAGACTTGTTTACCAAAGGATTGGATGTAGTACTGACGGCCAACTATAATAAGAATATCGCCCAAAATGTAGATACATCCGCTTACGAATTTAACTGGCGCGGCGAGAAGCGTATCCTCCGGACACCCGGCGAGCAGTCTTACCAAAACACCCGCTCGGATAATAATAACTGGAACGGGACTTTTACGGCTAATTATCGTCTTGGCAAAGCTCATACGTTTACATTCAATCATGTATTGAACTCCTTCAAACGTTCTAACACCTCTCTTCTGAATAAAAATACAGCAGCAAATGCCATACCGAAAGAAACAGATAAAAATATAAGCGGCCTTTCTTACCGCCTGATGCCTTCGGAACATTGGAATGTATCGGTATTTGGTAAAAACTACCACCAGGCTATCGCCGGCCCCATCGCCACCTCTACCGCACAAGACGACTATACGCGAATAAGCAATTCTATCAGTGCCTTGGGATATGGAGCAGCAGGTACTTATTTCGTTGTAAAAAGCATGCAAGCTAAATTTTCTTACGAAAAAGCTTACCGTTTACCTACCAATGATGAAATGTTCGGAGATGAAGACCTTGAAACCGGCGACATCGCCCTGAAACCTGAAAATAGCGACAATCTAAACCTCAATATAAGCTATAACGAGCTATTCGGCAAGCATTCGGTTTATATAGAAGGTGGTATGATCTATCGAAATACAAAAGATTATATCCAACGAAATATTACAACCATAGGCGGTGGTAAATATGGAGCCGCTTACGTAAACCACGGACGGGTGAAAACAAAAGGATATACCCTTTCCGTCCGTTATGGCTTTGCTCACTGGATAAGCGTAGGAGGAAACTTTACGCAGATGGATGTACGGGATAATGTAAAGACCGTGAGTAGCGGGACGAATCAAGAAAGCCTCACCTATGGCGCACGTATGCCGAACTTGCCTTACCGGTTTGCCAATTCCGATCTGTCTTTCTACTGGCGTAACTTGGGGAAGAAAGGTAATTTACTTACCATTACTTACGATAATTTATACATGCATAGCTTCCCACTCTATTCGGAAGCCGTAGGCAGTGGATCGGGCTTTATGGTTCCCACGCAATTTTCACACAATCTCACCCTTTCATACGGCATACAAAACGGGCGTTATAACGTGTCGTTCGAATGCCGGAACTTCACAGATGAAAAGCTTTACGACAATTTCAGTTTACAGAAAGCCGGCAGAGCTTTTTATGGAAAAGTAAGGGTTTACTTCGGCAATTGATGTTATTATAAACAATTCGTTTCACATATAAATAAATTATTGAACAACATGAAAAAGAATTATTTAATGAGCCTTCTTGCAGCCGTTCTCGTATCCGGCTGTATGTTTACTTCTTGCGGTGGCGACGACGATCCCGTAAAGGCAGAGCCTAAAGATGAACCTAAGGAAGAGCCAAAGGAAGACGAAAAAGAAATCGTATCCAACTATGTAATAGCCGCTACAGTAGGTGGTGCAAGTTACCTGCTGACAGCCAATACACTTGCCGAAGGAACCGTATCCGCCAAAAATAACGGACTTGAAACAGAAACCGGAACTTACTGGATATACTACCAGGATAAATATCTATATCGCCTGGTATATAATCAGGGAAGTGCAGGTATCAGCTCTTCTTACATACTGAATGAGAAAGGCGAGGTGACAGACCGTGATATGCAATACGAAATCAAAAGATTCACCTCTTTCGGCACTTATAAAGGCTTTATCATCACCTCTTCTACCGGCATGCTGGGTACAGACTATGCAGATGCAAACGGCAATCAGCAGTATGGCTTCCAGTTGTCGTACTTAGACGTAGACAAAGAAACATTCAATTATAATAGTGATGTAATAATAGCTGAAAACTACCTCGACAATGGCGAATATGTAACGTTGGCAGGTATTCTCGAAGCCAATGGCAAGATATACTCCGCCCCCATACCAATGGGTTTGAGCCATTATGGCGTAAAGGCAAATGGAGGCGCATTTGTAAAATATCCGGAATTGGTAACAACCGAATCAGGAGGTGCCGGCAGTGGTACTTACACAGCAGGAGAATTACCGAATACACAATATCCGAATGAAGCTTGGATTGCCATCTATAATGATGAAACATTCAAAAATCCGAAGTTGATCAAGACAGATAAAATAAGCAATGCCTGCGGACGCTTCCGTTCACAGTATTACCAAACAATTTGGGCAGCCGACAATGGTGACGTCTATGTATTTTCGCCAAGCTATGCAAAGGTAATGACGGAGGATGTGCAAAAAACAACCCTACCTGCCGGAGTTGTCCGTATCAAAGCTGGCGCTGAAAACTTCGATCCCGATTATTACTGTAACCTTGAAGAGCAAACCGGAGGCAATTCATTCTTACGTTGCTGGCACATATCCGAAGACTATTTCCTTTTTGTGATGTACGATAAACCTTTCACGGAAACAGGCTATGTAGCCTCAAAGTTGGCCGTCTACAAGGGAGAAGACAAGAGGTTTACCTATGTAACAGGTATGCCCAGTGATATTTCTACGTTCGGAAGTACTCCTTACTTTGAAAACGGTATTGCCTATATGCCTGTAACAACCACCAATGCCCAACCTGCACTTTACTGTATCAATCCGGTAACAGCCGTTGCAACCAAAGGAATTACAGTTGAATCCGAGTCGATTGGCGCAGCCGGTAAGCTGAAATATTACGAATGAGCAAAATTCATACCCTAATCATATTCCTCCTGCTCCCGCTCACCATGTGGGGGCAGGAAGATATTTGTATAGGCAAAACATTCGTACTGAACACTACCACTTTACATGAAGAACGAATTTACTGGATACACCTACCCGAAAACTATGAACAAGATACCACACAAACCTATCAGGTAATTTATCTGTTGGATGGAGATTCCTTTTTCCATTCTTTGATAGGTATCAGTAAGACGCTTGCTTCGGGTAGACGGACTTATCTTCCTCCTAGTATCATCGTTGGCATATTGAATATAGACCGAACGCGTGATTTCACTCCCACTTCTTCGGCATCCGGACGGGATGGCAAAATCTCTCCCGATTCTCTTCCACAAGGTGGCGGTAGTGAAATGTTTAGTCATTTCCTTACTGAAGAGCTCCGCACCGTTATTGATAGTGCGTATCGAACGAACGGGCAAAACATGTTAATCGGACATTCTTACGCCGGACTTTTCACACTCAACACATTCCTGCGCCATACAGAACTGTTCGATACATATCTGGCTGTCGATCCAAGCTTGTGGTGGAATCAGGGAAAACTGTCGGAAGAATCCTCGGAACTGATTAAGGGAAAAGATTTTACAGGAAAAAGCCTGTATATTGGCGTTTCTTCCAGGAAACAGGCAGACCAGGCAAATATTCACCACGACAAGGTAAATTATCTTCTCTCGGAGGTATTGCCCCAGGCCGCGAATCTATGCTTCTTTAACAAATTCTTCCCCGAAGAGAATCACGGAACGGTTGCTATTCCGGGGATATACGATGGAATCAAGCAATTATTTGGAAAATGAAAAACAAAAATAAGCATACAAATGGTTAAAATAGTAATTGATTTATTAGAATTTTTGAGATCATGTGCGCCCTTGCTCACGTCTCTGATCATACTTACTGTGTTGTGTATTTTATTGTCGAAATCAATAAAGAAGCACGCTACTGTGTATTATTTGGTATTGGCCATACCCTTCGCGCTGGTTGCTCTTCCTTTTACATGCAGGATGTTTGGAATCGAAACTGTTAGTTTCACCAGTATTCCAATCCTTGGAGAGATTATAAGAGACTATATACATATGGGCACATTTGGACATCCCTTATTGATTATCATCATGTACATGGGAGCGCTCGACCCTAAAATACCGGGCGTCAAAAAACTACTTGCCATACGGAAGGAACTATCCATTATATCAGGCTTTCCGGTTTTGGCACATTCGCTGATTCGTGTTACCAGCAGTGTCCCCAATTCCTTTAAATTCTTCGCCGACCATGCCGAATATATGGCAAATACAAAAGTCGCAAGTGAATGGGGTGTAGGAATAAGCAGTTTCAGCTTCCTTTTGGGTATTATTATGTTACTGATATTTATACCTCTCTGGGTTACTTCATTTGATTCGGTACGAAAACGTATGAGTAATGTAAATTGGAGAAAACTACAGAAATGGGCCTACGTCTTGTATGCCACCTTATTCATCCATGCAATGGGGATACAAGCAGGCGGCTTACTAAATCCAAGAGGCGGAGGTGCACCAAGGCCGGTAACAGTAGAAGCTACAGTTGCAGAAAGTGCAAGGTCGACAGCAAATGGACACGGCGGACACGGTCATGGTAGAGAGAATGAAACCGTAAAGCCGGATCAAAATACGCAGAGTGTTCAAACGGCAAGACCGGTGGCTACCGGCGGACGTATGCCAACCAAAGGGCTTTCAGATTTTAAAGTCAGTGCTCCGGTGAAAGGATACATCCACATTCTTTCTCTTATCTTAATCTTTGGTTCATATCTATACCTTAGATTGAGAAAAGCGAAAAAAGACAGGTTGAAATTAATGCATTAAAAGACGATTTTTACTTTTGTTCCTTTATCTAAGGCAGACGAAATTGTAACTTCGGCTCCATAAATGCGGAGGATACGGATTGAGAGGCTTAGGCCAATGCCATTACCAGCGTATCCTCTTGTATTGGTTGCCCGGTAAAAGGGTTGAAATATTCGGCTCAGTTCTTCAGGAGGGATACCGATTCCCTGGTCTTCTATTTCTAAAACGTTTCCTCGAAGGCGTATTTCTACGGTTTTATCTCCGGAATATTTTAGGGCATTTCCTATTATATTTTCTAAAGCTGTTTTTAACAGTTGAGGATTAACTTCCAGATTGAAGGCGAAACTATCAGGGGAAAACTGAATCCTTTTTTCCATAAATTGCATCAAAAATTCGGCGAGGAAGATAGGTTCTGAAACGGTTTTCAATATTTCTTCTTCTCCCTTCGATAGAAACATCAAATGCCTCATTAATAGGATAATCCGTTTTGTTTCAGATAATATGCGTTGTAAAGAGCCTTGATACTCGGCAGGTGTATGTTCGCGCATCAAGGTAATTTCACATTCTCCCTGAATGGCTGTCAGAGGATTATTCAGTTCATGGGATGCATTGCTGATAAATGCTTTTTCACTTTGATACGTGCTATCTATGCGCTCTATCATATAGGTAGCATAGCGTTTCCCTACAAAGTAAATAAGTATGCCGTTTATCAGCAAAAAAGCAACAAACAATCCCATCCTATAAGGGAGGAATACCTGTGGAAAGAGGACAAGTAATACATAAAAAATGATCGATATCACCGTGATAATGCCTACAGTCGGATAGGTATAGTAATATGCGATTCGTTTGGCAGACGTCATGCTTTTATCATATAGCCGATACCTGATACTGTCTGTATCATTTTATGGGCAGATTCCTTATCAATCTTTGTCCGTAGATAGTTTACGTATACGTCTACTACATTCATGTTGCGATCGGCTTCCTTGTCCCATACTTGTTTGATGATGCTTTCGCGGCTGAGGGGAGTTCCCTGATTCAGCATCAGATACTCGAGCAAGCGATATTCACGGACAGTCAGATTGATAGATGTACCGTTTCGTACGGCACGGCGGTTTTCCGTTTCCAGCACAAGGTCGCCACAAATTAATACCGCACGATTCGCATGATCCGAACGAATGCGGCGAAGCAATGCCTGGATTCGTGCTTCCAGCTCCTGAAAACGGAATGGTTTTACCAGATAATCATCTGCTCCGGCTGCTAATCCTTTTACAATATCATCCGTGGCGCCTAAAGCTGTCAGCATAATAACCGGTGAAGAATAACCATACGCTTCACGGTATTTACGGCATAACTCCCAACCATCCATTTTAGGCATAATGATATCAAAAATCAAAAGTTGAAAATGTTCCTGCCGGATAAGATCCCAACCTGCTTCGCCGTCGTGAGCTACCCTTACTTCGTGTCCGAACTCTTGTAATCCTCTTTCGATAAAAGAGGCAATATTTATTTCGTCTTCTACTACTAATATCTTCGTCACGATGCTGTTATAGTCCGGTTGCTTCCATCCACATATTGGCCATTAACTGCCTGCCTGGCAGGTCGGGGTGTACACCGTCGTAGGCCCAGTAACGGGCGGGAGCTTGCTTCATTGCTGCATCAAAACCAGCTTGGAAGGGTACGAAAACGGCCTTAAACTCGGTTGCCAGCTTTTGGGCTATCTTACGGTATTCGTCAAATTTGGGGAACCATTTTTCGTCTTCTATAGCCGAACCTCCTTTTAATGCAAAAGGTTCGCATATTACCAATTGGATATTGGGTAATTTTTCTTTTGTATATTTCAAGAGGGCACGGTAGTCGTTTTCATATACTTCGGCTGTGCCTTTGTAGCCTCCTCCTAATGTGTGCCAGTAGTCGTTTACACCAATCAGGATACTTAATACATCCGGTTGAAAAGCCAGACATTCCATTTCCCAACGGTCGCGAAGTTGGTACACTTTATTACCACTGATTCCTCTGTTATATATTTTCAATTGCTTGTCGGCATGCTTGGCTAATAGTTGTGTAGCGATATAAAGGCTGTAGCCAAAGCCCAATTGTTCTTGAGTATTACAGTTATTATTACCGTGTGTTCTTCCCATATCGGTAATCGAATCGCCCTGCATAAGGACAACAGCGTCTTTCTTCAATGTTATCTTCGAAGCATTTACTCCTGACTGTTCATTAATAACAGCTTTTGCCAATTCCGGAATCATCAGTGCGCCGGCTCCCGCCAATACACTCTTCTTTAAGAAATCTCTTCTTGAATCTTTCATAAGATGAATTAAATTAAGTTTACGATTAGTAGTTGTTTTTACATTTCCTTTTCCAATTGATATACAAATCTATTAAAATTTTTATGATATCCGGTGAACTAATTTACTAAAAAGGAGTGTCATCTTTCCGGCGGCTTCATTGGCGGCTTTGATTACATCTTCTCCGTCGTTTACAAAGTCGTCGGCAAAATGGTAGCCTTCGTTCGTAATAACCGACATCCCAAAGATGCGTAATCCTGCATGCCGGGCTACAATCACTTCGGGAACGGTACTCATCCCTACTGCATCTCCTCCGGCTTTTCCGAAGAAAGCATATTCAGCTGGGGTTTCATACGAAGGACCCGTAAGCCCTACATATACTCCTTTTTTAAGGGAAATCGTTTCCTCTAAGGCTATTTCTTCCACCAGACGAATAAATTCGCGGTCGTATGTACGTGTCATGTCGGGGAAACGGATGCCAAATAGTTCATTATTTGGTCCGATTAGGGGATTAGGAGCCATGTTGATGTGGTCGTGAATAATCATCAGGTCTCCTACCTTGAACGTATTATTTATCCCTCCGGCAGCATTGGAAACCAACAGGTTTTTAATACCAAGCAGCTTCATTACACGAACAGGAAAGGTAACCTGCTGCATCGTATATCCTTCGTAATAGTGGAAGCGTCCTTGCATTGCCAATACGAATTTACTACCCAGTTTGCCACAAATAAAATTACCTTTATGGCCCGTTGCCGTAGAATGTGCAAAATGGGGGATTTCTTTGTAAGGTATTACGATAGCCTCCTCTATTTTGTCGGCCAACGAACCCAATCCGCTACCTAAAATAATAGCTGTTTCGGGATTTCCTTTGATACGGCTTCTCAGATAATCAGCCGCTTCATGATATTGTTTCATATTAATAGTAGTTAGAGTAGTCAGAGGAGTTAAAGTAGTCAAGTAGTTAAGGAGGAAGAAAAACTACTTAACTACCTTGGCTCCTTTAACTACTTTTTTATTAAATTATATGCTATTGCTGCTGTACGTTCCATTATTTCGTCTTCACCGGGAACTCGTTTGTTTTGCATCCGTATTTTACCATCACAAATAACCGTATCTACGCAACTGCCATTTGAGGCATATACTAAATTAGATACGAAATTAAAATTGGGTGTAAAGGCGGGAAGGTTTAAATCAATCAAACACAAATCGGCCAGATAGCCTTCTTCTATTCGTCCTGCTTTTATTCCTAACATATCAGCGCCTTGTCTGGTAGCGGCAAAAAGCATCTCATTAGCCGTCAGCACGACCGGGTCTTTTCTCCAACCTTTGCCTAAAAGAGAAGCCAGCTTCATGGCTTCTATCATATCCAGGTTGTTGGATGATGAACAACCGTCTGTTCCTATGGCAACCGGAATACCTGCTTTTCGCATTTCTGCAAATCTAAACTCAATACCCGAACCCAGTTTCATATTGGATGCCGGATTATGAACAACTTTCACACCGCTATCGGCCAACATTTGTATTTCTTCATCATCAACGTATACACCGTGAGCAATCATCAAACGGGAAGACAACATACCTAATTGATTCAAATAGCGTACAGGTGTACATCCAAACTGCTTAATAGAATACTGTACCTCCGCCTCTGTTTCTGCCAGGTGAATATGAACAGGGACATTGTTTTCTTTTGAAAACCAGTCGAGCCATTGAAGCAATTCGCCCGAAACCGTATAGATAGCATGAGGTCCTAAAGCGAATTGTATTCGCTGATCATAGTTATCCATTTCGGCGAAAAGCTTATTCACATGCGTCTTTGCCTTTTCGCGTTGTTCGGGTTGGAAAAAATCAAAACATGTGCTTGAAAGCATGGCACGGATCCCCATTTCCTCTACTGCTTTTGCTATAGAAGAAAATTTAGTATACATATCTAGAAAAGCAGTTGTTCCACTCTTAATCATCTCCAGACAAGCAAGTTTAGCTCCCCAATACACATCTTCATGTGTTAGTTTGGCTTCGCTTGGCCAGATTTTTTCTTCCAGCCATGTCATAAGGGGCATATCATCACCATAACCACGAAAAAGAGTCATAGCCGAATGGGTATGCATATTTATCAGTCCGGGAATAACGGCTTTCTTATGGCCGTCGATAACTACATCAGCTTCATCTGGTAAATAACCGGCAATGCGTTTAATTATATTACCTTCAATCAGTATATCTACCGGCTCTCCATTTAGTTCAACATTTTTTATTATTATTGTTTTCAATTAATTATAAATTATAAATTGTTTATTATGAATTATGAGTTAGAAATTATAAATTATTGATTATAAGTTTTTAATTGTAAATTATGAATTGTTTATAATTCATTTAAACGTTGCTTTCATGTTCTTTATTTTCTCATTGCAGATTCGTTTGAGTAATTCCGGTAATTTATTTCGTTTTATGGCGGCATATGAACAACTCTCCTTTACCTCTACAATGCCTAGTTCATCTTTTTCCAATTTTCCTTTTTGAAATAAGAAGCCTACAATGTCTTTCTTACTTAATTTATCTCGCTTTCCCCGGTTGATCGTTAGTGTTACCCATTCCGGACGTATAGGCTGTTTGACTTTTTCGGGCAGGAAGAATTCATCCGGTTCGCGTTCGATATATTCGGGAACAGTTTCTATTTCATTTACGATGAGAAAGACGTCTCCTTCAGCATGCATACGGGCTGTACGTCCATTGCGATGAATATAGGCTTCTTCATTTAAGGGCAAATGATAATGGATAACATGTTTCACTTCCGGAATATCCAATCCTCTTGATGCAAGGTCGGTAGAGATGAACACTGTTGCACTTCCATTGCGGAAATGAGATAAGGCTCTTTCCCGTTCGGGTTGCTCCATACCGCCATGAAAATATTCATTATCCACGTTCATATCAGTCAGATAATTACTCACCCGCTCTACGGCTTCGCGAAGGTTACAGAATATCAACGTTGATTCGCCTCTGAGTTCTCCCAACAGACCGTAAAGCGTTTCCAATTTATCTTTAACGGGAGATTTTACGATATATATGTCCAACCCTTTAAGCTGTTTCACTTCCAACAGGAAAGAAAGGCGTACCGGATGAGCAATTCCGATAAAAGAAGGTATCTCCACCGCTTCCGTCGCAGAGGTAAGCACCCGCCGGCGAACTCCCGGCAAATGAGCAAGTATTTCTTTCATTTCCGACAAGAAACCCAATTCCAGTGCCTTATCAAATTCGTCTAATATCAGTGTGCGGACCGAATCCAAGTCTAC
>JAISDJ010000157.1 GCA_031264865.1 Tannerellaceae bacterium
AATATTATGTACAGTAAATGTGACCTAAAACAGGAGCTAATTGCTGATTATTAATTTATTGATGGTTTTTACTTTACATAATCATTTAGTGTACATAAAAGGGTTTATGTATAGCTATAAATAATCTCTTGAAAAATCACGGAACAGATTATTGACAGATATACCGTTCGACAGCTTACGGGATTCGATAAAATCCTGCTGTCTTTGGGTAGGAACTATATTTTTATTGTTCCGTTGCAGGATAATCAGGTCGCTGCCGACTTCTGTTCCGGCATGGTTGGAAAAGAGATTGTTCGGTAAACGGATAGCTGACACTAAATCACAGCTATTCATCAGGTATTCACGTATCGGCTTGTTCTGTTCCGAATTGAGAACTCCCTGTGAAGTGATGAAGGCAATTATCCCGCCCTCTCTGGCCGACATAACGCTTTTCGCAAAAAAGTAGTTATGTATCGCCTGTGTCGATTGTTTAACGGCGGGTATTTCATGATTGGAAAGTAGCGGATCGAATACGGAAACATCACCAAAAGGGATATTGGATGCTATCACATCGAAATGCTGTGAGTAGCGCCCTTCCATTTTCTCGTAGCCTTCAATCCTTACTTTGTCTTGCGGATAGAGGTGTGAGAGGATTTTTCCTGTCAGCAGGTCTTTTTCAAAACCTGTTACTTTGGCTTCGGGTGCTGTTTCTTTGAAAGAAGAAATAAATGCACCTGTTCCGGCACTTGGTTCTAAAAACCGTGTTGGTGTGATTCCACTATCTTTTAGGGCATCCGCCAAAGTATCAATAACAGGCTTAGGCGTATAGAAAGCGGTCAGGATAGAGTTTTTCAGTGAACTGACATAGCGTTTGTAAACTTCCGGTGTAGGGGAATTTTCACGGAGTACCTCGTGTAGTTCCTGTACCAACGGAAAAAGCCCGGCTTCGGATTTAGACCACCGTTCAATATCTTCGGGTTTGTCGGCAGGGCTAAGGATTGCCTTAACCCCACCGAACCCCGAATAAGCAGCAAGTATCTCCCGTTCTCCGGGAGTTGCTTCTCTATGTTCCCTGTCGAGCTTTAACGCTAACCTGATTGCATCAATGTTCTGACGCAAATGAGTTCGCTTATTGTAACTCATTTTCGAGCAGAATCAGGATTGTGCCGACAAGCTCCGTATAAAGCGACTGGTACTCTGTCGTCTCGGCATAATCATCATTCAGGTTGTACTTGGCAAATACCGCCTGACATTGGGGTAATAGTTCTTTGGCTTTCGCCCCGGCTTCACTTGGGGAAACTTCCTCGTAAAACTCGTTCCAAAGGATTTCGACTATAATATTATAAGGAGAGAAATGCAGTCCTTTGAACAGAGCTTCGTTTGCGATTTCGGCAGCCTGAATATGGTCTAAGCCACTTTTTACGGCTTCGCTGTATGCTTCGGCAGCCATATCCCCACGCCCTGCAATAAAGGAAAGGTCGTTTGCTTTGTCGGGGTGGGAATCTCTTAGAAATGAGAGCAGGTTAAGCCGGAAATAAGACATTTCCGCAGGCTCTAAATTTGAATTGTATTTCATACGATGAATTTTTTAGTGATAAAACGTATTGGAATGTAAAAGGCACCGGGGTATCCCTCCCCGGTGCCACCACTAAAAAAATTCAATAGTAAGATGCCCTTAACAATTGCTCATTATGAACACTACGTATGAACCTTCTTAGTGGTAAAGATAGTGCTTTTATTCTATTTCTTCATACTCGATATCGGAACAAAAAATGGTACAGACATCTAACTCATGTTGGATATCATCGACTTTGAGTGTTCCTGTTTTTAAGGCAGGGTATATTTTCTCAAACACTTTTCCGTCAGGACAAGGCTTTTTATATTTTTTGTTTTCAAGCCATTTTCTTATCAATGGTTCCACAACAATAGACTCTCCGATTCGGGGAAGGCATTGAAACTTAAAATCGGTATCATCACAAAATTCAGCAAGTCCTAATAATACATCTGCTGTCTCCTTTTCTATTTCATTCTTTGCTTGCTCATGGTAAGCAAAAGAGATATTTAAATTTGCCTTCATTATCTTTTTTTCTTTTTAGAATTATCAAATTGGAAAATCGTTTTGTACGCTGCATCAAAGGCTACGGCAGCATCAAAAGGCTTGTTTTCCCTGTTCTTAAAACCTTTGATTGTTCCCGTTTTGCCTTTGGTTAGCAGGTCTTTCAGTTGTCCGTCCGTCAGGTCTTTACCCGATTTGTTTCGGAATACGGTAAGTCCGCAGGATTCGTTGTTACACTTGGCAACCTTTTGGAATATCGTTACCTGACCGCTTTTACACTTGGGGCATGGGCAGCTTTCCCGTTTGTTGCCACCCTCTATTTTGCTTTCCAGTAATTCGGCGACAATCTGTACGGCATACACTTCAATCCCTCTGTGGAACGTATCGGCATCCATTCCTCCCGTTGCTATTTTATTCAAGGCGCTTTCCCATTCGCCGGTCATGGAAACGTCCGCAATCTTCTTGTTTTGAACTGCCAGATAAACAACCAATCCTTTATTTGTCGGAACAAGGGATTTCTTTTCCCTTACGATATATTCACGGGAGAACAGCGTTTCGATAATGCTTGCACGGGTAGCAGGCGTTCCAATTCCCGATTCTTTGAGTGCTTCCCGCTCTGCTTCGTCCGTTACCTCTTTAGCACAGGTTTCCATAGCTGACAACAAACTGCTCTCCGTGTGTAACGGACGGGGCTTCGTCTGCTTTTCCAGTAAATCCGTTCCCTTAATGGGAAGTACATCGCCATTGGATAAATTCGGTAATGCCAAAGCATCGTCCTCTCCTTTTTCTTCATCGGGAGCATTGAGTACGGCTCTCCAGCCCGGAATAAGGATAACACTGCCTTTGACCGTAAACAGAACTCCCGAAGCATCCAAAGAAACGCTTGTATTCTCTTTGGTACATTTGCCGGAAAAAGCTTCCAACATTCGCCCTGCAATCATATCATATATGATACGTTGATCTGCCGAAATATCGCCTGGCGTATTTTCCGTGATTATCAAGGCGTGGTGGTCGGTTACTTTCTTATCATTTACCGAACGTTTATTCAGTTCTATACCCGATAGCTTTTTTGCATAACCTCCGAATGTGGCATGAGCGGATAGCTGACGGATAAGGTCGGGTATCCCGGCAAAAACGTCATCGGAAATATAACGGCTTCCGGTTCTCGGATAAGAAATAAGCTTGGCTTCGTAAAGCGACTGGACGACCGACAGGGTTTTATCGGCTGAAAAACTGTGTCGGCTATTGGCTTCTTTCTGCAAGGTGGTCAGGTCGTAGAGTAAAGGCGGTTCCTGATTGCCTTGCTTTGTTTCCACGTTTACGACGCTAACTGATTCTGACGAGCGGATACGCTCTAAGATTGTTTCTGCGTCCTGTTTTGTGTCGTAACGTTCGGTAGAAATGGCAGCGAAAGCCGTTGCATCTTTTGCGGTATGGAGTTTTACCTGAAAATAGGTTTGCGGCTTGAAATCCTTGTTTTCGAGGTATCGACTGCAAATCATGACGAGTGTAGGGGTTTGTACCCGTCCTAAACTCCAAACGCCATACCCGGCTGATATTGACAGGGCCCCGGAAGCATTTATTCCGACAGCCCAATCGGCTTGGCTCCGGGCTTTTGCCGAAGCGTACAGGTTGTCATACTCCTTTCCCGATACAAGGTTCTCCATGCCTTTGCGAATAGCCTGATCCGTCAATGAACTTATCCAAAGGCGGTCGAAAGGCTTGTTACATTCAAGATAATTATAAATGTATCTGAAGATTGCTTCCCCTTCCCGTCCTGCATCACAGCAATTAATTATGCGGTCGCATTTACCGAACAGTTCTTTGATAACTTTAAGTTGCTTCATCGTTCCCGGATCGTTCTTGTACTCCTTGCCGTCCTTTATCTGACGAGGTATCAGCTTGAACTGTTCGGGAAGTATCGGCAGGTTTTCACGCCGGAAACCTGTGATTCCGTATTGTTCGGGCATCGCCAATCCGATAAGATGTCCGAACGCCCATGTAACAGCATATCCGTTACCTTCCAAATAACCGTCCTTGCGGTTACCTGCACCAACGATTGCCGCTATATCACGGGCTACGCTTGGTTTTTCTGCAATTATTACTTTCATATACTATATGGATTTTTTTAGTGGTTGAATTACATTTTATGTCCCGTGTTTTTCTTCACAACTTTTCGGTTGTTCTGTTGCTGTTGTTGGTTCTCGGTCGGTTTCTGCTGACCTTGTTTCAAGGGTTCTTTGGAATGTTTGGTCGCTTCGTTGGTCTTACCCTGCGAATTGACGGCAACCTGTGTTTTATTCCCTTCGGCAACTTTCACGTCCGTTCCCTGCTTTTTGGCTTTATCCGGATTCCATCTGAAAAAGTCGAGTTTTCCTTTTTCATTGTTTACCTTTACATAGGCATTGAAAGGTTCGCCTTTAGCATCTTTCAACATTCCCTGAACATAGACCGCTTTATTCTCACGGAGTGAGTTCTGTTGCTTCTCATCCAAATCAACCCCTAAGAGTTTTTTCGGAATACGGACTTGGTTCTGTTCCTGATTCTGACCTTGTTCCTGTTTGCTGTTCTGACTGTATTTGTTACGGTCTAACCCCTCATAGGAAAAATCGTAACCGCCTTTGGCAGCATTGAACTGAACATGGGCATCAAACTTTCGGGGATTGTCCGTGCCGATAGTGTTTTTAGAGGTCATACCCTCAACCAGTACCTTTTTACCCTCTTTGAGTGCCTGTTGTTGTTCGGGAGAAAGTTCTGCACCTTTCAGATTTTGAGAAACAGTCAGTTTATCAAGCGGCACGGCTTCCAGACGGTTGGTCAGCTTGTCGATAGAAACGAGCGACGGAACTTTTTCGCCGGGAGTGTGTGGTTCCAGTTCTACTACTTTACCACTATTACCCGTTGCCAGGAGGTTTTCCTTAACGTCATCGGGTAGCATGATACCCTGAAACGGTTTATCCAAATCGACTTGCTGTTGCTGCGGGTGAGGAATGAATTTCAAACTGCCGTCGGGCTGTTCTTCCAATGACAGACGGGCTTTCATCGGATAGTCCACGCCCTCGATGTTGGGGTTGATATCTACGAGGTGCGGAGATTTATACCCGTAACTCATGGCTTTAAGTTCGCCCTCTAAATTTTCGGGCTTGATACCGTATTTCTGATACTCGCTTTCGGGAATACGGCTGGTGTCGAATTGCTTAAATTCGGTCTTCTGATCGGTTGTTGCATCCATTTTTTCTTCTTTTTTTTCGGTTACTGTTTCTTTTGGAGTTTCCTTCGTTGATTGCTCCTGCTCTTTATTCAGGTAATCTCTCGGATCAATACGAAACTTTTCCAATTCCTTATCACTAAGCGACAGGACTTTATCAAGCATATCGACCGTAATCGCATAAAAGCCAGTATGCGACGGGTTCTTTGCCTGATTAAAGAAGTTTTTGAAAAAGTTTTCGAGAGGATCGGCGTGTTTGTCGATTTTGATAAAATCGGTCTGTTTCGCCTTCAGGGGGTCAATGGCATCAATCTTTCCTTTCTTGTCAATGCCCTTTACAACTTTGAGTTTGTTGCCTTCTCCTTCGTCCCGCATCAGGAGAACTTTGTCTTTCGGATTTAATTTTTCATCCATGATTAAACTTGTTTTTTGTTCTGCATCAATATTAATGCAGAATAAAAGTAGAGGTAATAGGCGAAGTAACAGGTGGATTTTGGTGAGGTGGTAGTGTGTGGCTTCGATTTGGCAGTATGTGGCGTTGAGAGGGTAAGATGCGGTTAGAAAGATGTTAATAAGATTCCCAAATTCTATCTTGGGAAAGAAGTGGATTTACTATCTTTGTAGTCTCATTTTTAGAACATATAGAATTATGGATAAACAGACATACATTGATAAGGCAAATGAAATTCTTGCTTTATTGGGAAGTTATAAAGATTTGAAATATTCAGAAAATCCGCTTGCTATTGATGAATTAATAATGGATACCGAATTGTTGTTGTATAAGTATGACAACAACTATCCCTCGTTATTTGAAATCAAATCAATAAAAGAAAGATATTCTGGGAGATACTGGGATTATGAATCCGTAATAATTAAAACACTATCTCTTATCTTGACTAAATTTGTAGAATTACTGTCTGAATAGAGGTTGTATTATCATAAGAAACAATAAGAGCCGGATTTCCGGCTCTTACATTATAATATAGTATTATTCCTGTTGCTGCAACAAATGGCACAGGTTCTCATCATTGCGAATGCGTTCCAATTCATCGGCAACAATATGTTTGGCTTCCTCTTTGATACGGTTGTAGTTGAGTTGTATCTGTTCTTTCATCTTATCAACTCCGTTTTCGTCTGTAAAATCGGTAATAACGGGAATAGACCGGTAGGCCTTTGTTTCTGCGGCTACCTTTGCATTATCCACAACGATTTCACAATGGAATATCTTCTGCTCGATACGTTCATCAAAGTTGTCGGCGACTGCTCCGACAAACATACCCTGTGTTAAGTTACTGATTTTGGATGCCGGAATAAGGCTGTCCATTTGTGTAGAAATGGAAGTAGATTTATCATTTCGGTTGATAGTCATAGACTGACGTTTCTGCAATACCTTACCGAAACGGTCTGAAAGCGTTTTGGCTGTTTCTCCGACTACCTGACCGGAAAAGATGTTGCCGACGGTGTTCATTACTACTTTGGCTTCTTTGTCGCCGTAATCCCTTGTTAATTGGCTGAAATCCTGAAATCCCAAAAGAACGGCAACTTTGTTGCTTCGGGCGGTGGCTATCAGGTTATCCAACCCTTTGAAATAAATAGTCGGCAACTCATCAATTACAACCGAACTCTTTAATTGCCCCTTTTTATTTATTAACTTCACGATACGGGAATTATAAAGTCCCAAAGCTGCACCGTAAATGTTTTGCCTATCAGGATTGTTCCCTACCACCAATACTTTCGGGTCATCGGGATTATTTATGTCCAATGAGAACTCGTCGCCACTCATTACCCAGTAAAGTTGTGGCGAAATCATACGGGATAACGGAATTTTTGCACTCGCTATCTGTCCCATTAACTGGTCGGCAGCTCCGCCCAACCATGCATCCATAAAAGGACTTAGGTAGTTTTCGAGTTCGGGATATGAAGTCAAAATCGGGAAAATATCTTCATAGCGTTTGTTCAGGAACTCGATAGCATGAGGAAAGGTACAATACTTTCCGTCCTGATAGATTCTAAGATGCCATATAATAGCGGCGAACAGGATAATCGGAGATTCCACAAAGAAGTCGCCCTGTTTCTGCACCCATGTTTTATTGAGGTTCAACATAATGGTATATGCCGATTCGTAGGCATCCGAAATATCGGTCATAAATTCGGGATTGATAGGGTTGCATCGGTGCGAACGTGCCGGATCGTCAAAGTTTATCACATAGAATGTCGGGACTTTTTTATATCCTAATTGATTGTTCAATAAATGGTTATAGGCAATAGTGGAAAGATCGGGAAACTTAAAATCATACACGTACATCGAAAATCCTTTCTCAATCTGCTGTTTGATGTACTGATTAACAAC
>JAISDJ010000231.1 GCA_031264865.1 Tannerellaceae bacterium
TTTTTTTTATTTTTGTTTTTCTTTTTTTTTCGTGAGAGAGAGAGAGAGAGTGAGAGAGAGAGAGCGAGAGAGAGAGAGAGAGAGAGAGAGAGAGAGAGAGAGAGAGAGAGAGAGAGAGCATAAATTTTACTATAAGTATAAGGCGAAGTTTTGCGGAAGATCTATTTTTCCCAAGAATTTTCTATCATATTTACCAACTTATCAAATCCGTCAAAAAGGAGGTGCTGCCAGGCAAGTGAAGTAAATTTAACAGGCTTATGGATTAATGTATAAGATACTTATTCCATGAAAATCAGGTATCGATAATTAAAAACAATTTAAATTCTAAAAAAATGATTTTGAAACTAAAATTTATTAATAAGATGTTTGTTTTGCTGGCTTTGTTTTACTTATCAGGCACGCAACAAATATTTTCACAAAATGTAAATGTTACCGGAGTCATAACTGACGTATCCGGAGAAGCATTGAGAGGTGCAAGTGTAACAATTAAAGGCACTACCGCCGGTGTAGTTAGCGATGAAAACGGAAGCTACACTCTCAGCGTACCGAAAGGATCTGTATTGATATTTTCGTTTGTGGGATATGTTACACAGGAAATTGCATATAACGGGCAATCTCCGCTTGATGTAGCATTAAGCAGTGAATCAGTAGGTCTCGACGAAGTAGTTGTGGTAGCTTATGGCGTAACGAAGAAATCGACGTTCACAGGTTCTGCTGCGGTGGTCAAATCCGAACAGATTTCAAAAATATCTGCTGCAGGCGTCATGGAATCGCTACAAGGTATGAGCGCCGGCGTCGTCATTACTAATAATGAAGGAAATCCCGGCGGCGTCTCCCGTATTCAGATACGCGGTATCGGAACAATGAGCGAAAGTCCCGAGGCTACTAATCCTTTGTATGTAATCGACGGCGTGCCTTACGATGGAAATATCGTTTCCTTAGCGCCTTCGGATATTGAGTCGATGACGATTTTGAAAGACGCCGCCGCTTCGTCGCTTTACGGTTCGCGCGCCGCACATGGAGTTGTGGTGATTACGACCAAAAAAGGAAAAGCCGGAAAGCCGGTTGTGAATTTCAAGGCGGCATGGGGTACTTCCGACAACGCCGTGAAAAATCCGGTGAAAGCCGACCCGTATCAGACTATGCTCTATATGTGGAGAGCCAATTATAACGACGGCATTTACCTGCGCAACTTATCGCCGCAAGCTGCCGGAGATTATGCTACCGGATTGGGTATCAGCCAATCTGTTGCTGCACGTACCAATTCGCAAGGACAGACAGTTTATGTTTCTCCTTTCAAATCCGTGCCTCTCGACCAGTATGTGCTTCACGACGGAAACGGTAATCCTCATGTAAATCCTGCACTGGAAATGGTTTGGGATAAAAGCGATTACGATTTCTATGGCGCTGTTTTCTCGCGTAAACTCCGTCAGGATTACAGTTTGGACGTCAGCGGGGCTTCGTCGAACAATAAGACGAATTACTATTTTTCGGTTTCGCATCTGAACGATAACGGGTATTCTCTGGGACAGTATTATAAACGGTATTCGTTCCGGTCGAACGTTTCGTCCGAAATTACAAAATGGTTAACAATGGGAGGAAATCTGACATACAGCTACGCACGTCAAAAAGGCGGAGGCGCGAACCGTATGTTGGTATTTTCGAACTCGTTAAACTCTCCATGGTTGAGAAATGCCGATAATACCGACTGGGAATATTCCTTAAAGACAGGTAGCCGCATGAAAGATTACGGTACGAATGTCGCCGAATATTTCGGAATCCACTCTTTGGACGGTATGCATGGACAAGGCGATTACTGGAACAATCCCGACGATTACAATTTCAGCAATGACGAACACGGTATGCTTGCCGCTCACTATTTTGCCGAGTTTACTTTGCCTTTCGACGTCAAGTTTAAGACAAATGTCAATTACGACGATATCAGCAGAAAGAATTATTCCTATAATTCGGCGGTACATGGCGAAGGTCAGCAGGCGCCTTATGGCGTAACCGTTACGACCAACGGAGGTTCTGCCTCACGCGAGGAAATACAGACGAAGTCGCTCACCTGGAATAATCTGCTCACCTGGGATAAAACTTTTGGCGATCATAACATCAACCTGCTTGCCGGACATGAGTATTATTCCAGAAACGTATCAATGATGAATGGATCAGGCCAGGGTATCATGATGATTGGAATGCACGAAGTCAAGTCGGCTACTCGAGACTGGAGAGCGGAATCTTACGTCGACCGTTATGCTTTGCTTTCGTTCTTCGGAAAAGTGGAATATAATTTTCTGAACAGGTACTATCTGTCAGGCTCTATCCGTTCCGACGGTTCGTCGCGTTTCCATGCCGACCAGCGCTGGGGCAGTTTCTTCTCGGCAGGAGCAAGCTGGCGTTTGTCGCAGGAAGCTTTTCTCTCCGATATATCGTGGTTGAACAATCTGTCGTTGAGAGGCAGTTATGGAACTTCGGGTAACGACAATATAATAGCAGTCGACAATACGAGCATACTGTATGCTTATCAGGAATATTACAATTCGTATAACTTGTACGGAGAACCGGGTTACAGGAAAAAAACCAATGCTGCAGAGGGGTTGCACTGGGAAAAGAATAAGCAAATCAATGTAGCGATCGATTTCACTGTCTTTAAGAAACTGAGCGGAACAATTGAGTACTACAACCGTAACTCCGAAGGTCTTCTGGCTTCAAAAGAGATACCTCTTTCGGCTAATGCGGGAGCGGCGACGATGAATACCAATCTTGGAGATATTGTGAACCGCGGTTTTGAGTTTAGCGCATCGCTGGCGGCAATAGATACCAGAAACTTCAGATGGACGATTAGCGCCAATTTTACCACTCTTCACAATGAGATAACGAGTATGGCAAGCGCCGATTATATCTACGATTCCTATCGCAGTAAGATGAAAAGAGCTGTAGGACATCCGCTTTTTGAACATTTTCTGCCGAAAGCTGCGGGAGTAAATCCCGAAAACGGACGACTGAGATATTGGATACAGGACGGAAACGATAACTGGACGACAACAGAAGATTTTGGCGAAGTTGATCTTGCAAGAGACGGATACTATGCCGGTTCTACAATACCGAAAGGATATGCTTCTCTTACCAACTCGTTTTTATACAAGGGTTTTGATTTTTCGTTCATGTTTTACGGTTCTTATGGAGCGAAGATGTACAGCTATCAGTTGCTCGAAAACTATTCGGTTCGTCCCGGCGTCAGCCCAGTGCCTTCCATCGTGGATGGCAATGTATGGATGAAGCCCGGCGATAACGCGCAATTTCCCCGCTGGTCGATGACCGACAGGGCTTATGCCGGACAGGCAAACAACACGGATTTGTTTATTGTCAGCACCGATTTTCTCCGCTTGCGTAACCTGACTTTGGGTTATACCATACCGAGAAAAATCACGCAAAAAGTCGGAATATCTAATGCCCGCCTCTATGTGAGCGGCGATAATTTGCTTACTTTTAGCCCTACTGTGAAATATCATGTCGATCCGGAAACCGGACTGAAAGCTAATGACTACAACGGAAACGGCGAGACCGACAGAGGTATTCAGGGCGCAAGAAGAGTGTATATGTTTGGTGTTCAAGTTTCATTTTAATAATTTAAGAATATGAAAAAGTTATATAATATAATAACGGTATTATTGATTGCGGCAATGATGTTGCCGGTAAGCAGTTGCGACAAAGAATTAACAACCGGTTCGTCGGTCGAGGTTGCGGGCGACGCTTTAAAGTCCAGCACCGTCGGTTTAAATATGCTGCTTCGTTCAACGTATGTCAATCTGCTTTTTGGCGAACTTACAGCCGGAGGACAGGAAGTTGGAACGTATGTCGGTATTCCCGGATTTAATCTGTATTACGACCTTTCGGGTCAGGACGCTGTTGTAACAAAGAACTACGGCATGTCGCCCGAAGATTGCTATCAGTTTGCTCCTAACCGGACAAATGCCGGACTGTATGGAGTCAAAATCTGGAGAATGATGTACCTGATAATCAATCAGGCAAACGCTATTCTTGATGCACTGCCGGAAGCCGTCGGCGAACAGGCTGAAAAAGACGTTCTTGAAGGACAATGCAAGGCTATACGTGGAATCTGTTATTTTCATTTGATGATAAACTATCAGCAGACGTATTCTATTGCAAAGGATAAACGCGGCGTCATTATGCGTACTTCGGGAAGTCAGCCGCTTGATCTCGGTTTTTCCACTGTACAGCAGTGCTATGACCAAATCGTTAGCGATTTGTCGGATGCAAAGACGAAGTTAGCCAATTTCGCCCGGGTCGACAAATGGCAAGTCAATGCCGATGTAGCTGCGGGCTACCTGGCGCGCGTCTATCAGGTTATGGAAAGATGGGACGACGCTTTGCGTGAAGCGACTGCCGTTTACAACAAGTACAATGTCTTGATGACAAAGGAAGAATGGTGTGGCGGTCATGCAAATATAGAAGTGCCGGAAATTATCTGGGCGGTAGTAATGAATGAATTGTCCGGTCATGGAAATTCTCCATTTCTTTACTGGCACAATCAGGATCCTGATTATGGCGAAGGCATGACCGACGGTCCTGTCTATAATTATTTGGCGATTCTGGTAGACCAAAAGTACGTTGATCTGTTCGACGATACCGATTATCGCGGTACAAAATGCACGAAAACATGGAAAGAAGGCGATCCCGAAGCCAATCATGTTACTAATGCGGACACAAAACCCGTGATGTTCTGGCATCGTACTCGCGCTCAAAGCGCCTGGAAGGATAAATGGGCATACAACAAGTTCAAGTACTACGGCGACATAGATGGAGGCATACAGCAACCCGACCGTTCCGATTACTCGATTCTTCGCAGTTCCGAAATGCTCTTGATTAAAGCCGAAGCCGAAGCCAATCTGGGCAATGCAGCTGCTTTAAGTACATTGAACACGCTTCAGGGATTGAGGAATGCTCAGCTTACTACTGTGACAGATAAGGCTCAGTTACTCGAAGCTATCTACGTCGAACGGCGTAAAGAGCTGCTGGGCGAAGGCGTTACGGGTATGTATGATAATGTGCGCCTGAAAAAAGATATGATTCGTTACGGGGAAACAAATGACAATCCTGCAGGGCATTTCTTCTGGGGATTGACAAATCTTGATCCGGTCAGCGACAATGTGGCGCGGATGCCTTCAAATGATTACCGTTACTTCTGTCAAATTCCTATTACGGAATTTGCCAACAATACTGCAATCAACGAAGCTACCGACCAGAATCCGTTTCGCGGAACAGGGAATTAAAATCTAAGATTCTGTTTAAAGAAATTAGAGCGTCTTTTTCAGACGCTCTTTTTCATTTACCTGTGTCCAATGTAATTCATAATTGCATAGAAGTCAATTGTAACAGCAAAAAATTTTGTCATGTCAATTCTTTTGAGTTATTTTGTCGGCTCAAAGTTATTTTAAAATGAAGAGTTTAGTATCAATAAATGACTTATCCAAATCGGAAATAGTGGAAATTTTAGACATGGCGGCTGTATTTGAAGCCAATCCAAACCGGCGGCTTGCGGAAAACAAAGTCGTTGCAAGCATATTTTTCGAACCGTCAACACGCACCCGCCTGAGTTTTGAGACGGCGATCAACCGTTTGGGAGCGAGAGTCATTGGATTTTCGGAAGTATCGAATACAAGCGTTTCAAAAGGCGAAACACTGAAGGATACCATCACAATGATTTCGAACTATACCGACATGATTGTGATGCGGCATCCGCTGGAAGGCAGCGTAAGATACGCAAGCGAAGTCTCCAAAGTGCCTGTAATCAACGCCGGAGACGGCTCGAACCAGCATCCAACCCAGACGCTGCTCGACATGTATTCGATCAGGAAAACGCAGGGACGCCTCGACGACTTGCATATAACAATGGTGGGCGATTTGAAATACGGGCGCACCGTTCATTCCCTGCTGATGGCGATGTCGCATTTCAAGCCGGCGTTCCGCTTTATCGCGCCCAAAGAGCTTGCAATGCCCGACGAGTATAAAAAATACCTGAACCAGAAAAATATCCGCTTTGAAGAACGCGTCGATCTGGCTGAAAACATTACAGATACGGATATCGTATATATGACGAGAGTCCAGAAAGAACGTTTTTCGGAACCGATGGAATACGAGAAGCTTAAAAATACCTACGTTCTCCGGAACTCGATGCTGGAGAGGACAAAACCCGGCATGAGGGTACTGCACCCGCTGCCGCGTGTCGGTGAAATCTCCGAAGATGTGGACAGCAGCCCCAAAGCCTACTACTTCAATCAGGCAAAAAACGGCGTTTATGCCCGTATGGCTGCAATTTGCTATCTGTTAGGCATCAACAACATATAGTTCCATGATTTTAGCTTATTTCCTTTGCGCCTTTGCCGTTGCCGGACTGATATTCAAATCGACAACGCAAAAAAGGATGTTCGATCTGACATTTGTTTTTCTGGCTGTTCAGGCGCTGTTCCTGCTGTACGCCATTCTGAACAGGGACGCTGTCGAAGCGGGCATTTTCAGGTACGACAGCCTGGGAATACTTTTTTTCGGGACACTGGTTCTGATTTCGTTTGCAGTGTTCTATCACAGTAAAAAATATCTCGACAGGGAGGATGACAGGCAAATCAGGCTCTACAACATCGCTTTTGTGTCTTTATGCGCTTCGATTTCAGGGGCGTACTTTTCCGACAATGTTACCGCAACCTGGGTTTTGATAGAAGCGACTACCATTGGCTCGGCACTGCTGATATATCACAGGCGAACCGAAAAGGCGCTGGAAGCTGCATGGAAATATGTTTTTGTCTGCTCGATAGGCATACTGATTGCGTATTTGGGCATACTTTTCCTGAGCATAGTTCT
>JAISDJ010000092.1 GCA_031264865.1 Tannerellaceae bacterium
GCATGGTTATTATAGGTGCCGTAAAAGTATTCGGCGATATACATATTCTTCACCCATAGTTCGCCCCGTTCCACAAGACAATAGGTATCTACCAGGCTTGCTTTTCCCAGACGGATTGACTTTATCTCCGTTCCGGTAAGTACAATACCTGCCGTAAATGTTTCGAGCAAAGCATAATCAAAGGTCGCCCGCTTATTTTTTATCTGTATATTATTACTGATCTTCTCTTTTGCCATACTTATTCATTATCATTCTATACTCTCAGGCCGGGCATCAACATAAATAAAAGCCTGCCGATAATTTCCGGTAATAAAACAATCAAAGCCGAAGCGATTGCCGTAAACTTCATACGTACCGCATCCGGTACTTTCATATAAGGAGTCGCCCCTTCCCAAACAATATAAACCGTGTACAACAGAAAAACACGTAAAAAGAAAAAGTCGGAAACCGGCAGCAGCAATAGTATAATCGTGAGCGAATACATCAAAGCCGAAGAATAACCCACAAACCGCTGGCATAGTTTAAGATCCTTCTCTTGCTTAAACATGCCTTGCCATAATTCATTTAAGAAATAAGCAGCGAGGAAAAAGCCCCCGAAATAAGACATCAGCGCTTTAATAGACGATTTCAACGCAAGCTCTACACTAAACTCTTTCTGTCTGAACAAGATCCCAACAAAAGCCGCAACCGTAATAAGCCCAATCAACGGATAAACGAACCGGGTAAGAAATTCGTCTCCTTTCTCTTCTTTTTCAGAAAGTTCTTTCCACTCCTTTCCCGGCTGAGAAACGATATCGATCACCCATTTAAACAATTCCTTATACATTCCCTGTTCATTTTACAGGCAACAAAGGTAACACATAAAAGCAAATTAATAAAACTTACGATTACCAAATACAAGGATTCTCTATCCATACAAGTACTTTTTCCACTTCTTCTTTCAGCTTTCAGACGGCTTGTAAATACTTGTGTATAACCGGTTATGGCTGAAAGAAAGATCCTTCAGCCTGCTTTCAGCCAAAAAAAATGCAGGTTTGGCGAACGTGAAAAAAAATCATTACGATGCCTTTCCCAAATCATTATAATGGCTTTCCAAAGACATCATAATATTTTGATAAAGAAACTATAATGGTTTACTGAAGACATTATAATGTTTTTTTTGAAAAGGCGCTTACTCTTTCGTCAACCCATATTTTCAGGCTGAAAGCAGACTGAAGGATCTTTCTTTCAGCCATAGCCGGTTATACACATGCATTTACAAGCCGTCTGAAAGCTGAAAGAAGAAGTAAGAAAAGTACTTGTATGGAGGGGTTGTCCGAAAACTAACCGGCAAGGCTTTTTTATTCGGGTACCTATCTGAGCACGAACGCAAATATGCGATTCTCCAGAGTTTAAATTTAGTTTTCGGACAGCCTGGGTGGGGGAATATAAAGTCTAATCACTTAAAATTGAATATTATGGACAAAAGATTATCAAGAAGAGAATTTTTAGGGACGGCGACATTAGGCGCAGGAGCTGTTTTGTTACCATCCGGCCTGTCGGCCTCAGAAGTAATGGAAATGCGGGAAACCAGCACAGTAAATAACAATCCGTTAAAAATCGGAATGATGAGTTATTTAATTGGAAGCGATAAGCCTGGCCAGTGAGTATATGTATCATTTCCAGGACAAAAAGGTATTAAGAGAAAATATAGAAGGAACAAAAGTCTTTCTTCAATTAGCTGCTGATGTGGGAGCCATAGGAATTCGTGTTTTTTCAAACGATATTCCAGATGACGTACCGGAAGAACAGACCATGGAACAGATCGGAAAGTCGTTGGCCGAAGTAGGAAAGGTTGGTAATGATCTGGGAGTGGATGTCCGTGTCTGTATCCATGGCCGAAAAACTAATCAGGTACACGTTATTAAGAAGATCATTGACTATTCGGATAGTCCTTATGTATATGTGAATTGGAATTGTGATTATAACGATACGCGCGGATCCGGATTCTATGAAAACTTTAATATGCTTAAAGACCGGATCAAAGGGATTCATCTGAAAGACTTGTATAGCGAGAGATATCCATATCGGGAACTTTTCAGGCTTTTGAAAGAAAACGGATATACCGGATATTGTAATTGCGAAGTAGGACGGGTCAGTGCGGAACCCATCGAATTTATGAAGTACTACAGGGCTTTGTTCCTGGCATATCAGAATATTATTTAAAGATGCTGATCATGGAAAGAAGAAGTTTTATTAAAGGTGTGTCAACTTTCGCTTTGGGAAGTATAGTAAAAAAGCAAATCCGAACGAAATCTATGAGCGGATATCCGGCGAACCTTCTTTGGCCGAATCATTCGAACGATTCCGGAATCATCTCTTTTCCAATCAGATCGATTGGGATAAAGGTAATATTATCCTGGGTCCTATGCTTACTTTTGATTCCGATACTGAAAAATATGTTGGAGAGTTCTCCAAACAGGCCAATGCATATCTCAGCCGCCAATATCGTGCTCCTTTTATTGTCCCTTAAAAGGTTTGATAAGGATATTTGATAACTAATAATTAATCCCAACTAATTCGGTGTGAATCAGTTGGGATTTTTGTGTCTTTAAAGTTTTTTATTGTAGTTGGCAAAGTTCGGATTAAACACGGGATTTTGCCCGAATTGTAAGGATTTTCGCTTGTTAACCTAAAACAAATGCATCAGTCTTCTTCAGCGGTATCGTAACACAGTTGTCGTGTAAAGTCTTATTTATTATTGATTTTTTTTATGTATGTTTGCGGGAAATGTTGATCATTAATCATACACCATGAAAAACAAATTTTACTTATTGTTTGCAGGAATATCTTTTTTAGGGTTGTTATCGTCATGTAGCCGGCAGGATATGAAAGTGTCTGGTTTACGCTGTGAATATCTGGAGAATCCGATCGCTATTGAAAGTCCGGCGCCTTTATTAAGCTGGAAACTTCCACCTGGGGGAGAAGGGAAATTGCAAATTGCTTATCAGGTATTGGCGGCGAGCCGTCCGGAATTACTTAGGGAAGAAAAGGCTGATTGCTGGGATTCGGGCAAGATACTTTCTTCTCAATCCGTACAGGTACACTATGAGGGGAAGGAATTATCGTCTCGCCAGGATATTTACTGGAAGGTACGTATTTGGGATGAAGAGGATAAACCGGCACCTTGGAGCGAAACGGCCAACTGGTCGATGGGGTTACTCCATGCAAGCGATTGGGAAGCGCAATGGATTGCTTATCATGAGGATGCCGATCCTGATGGCACGACCACTTATCCGGCGCCCTGGTTCCGCAAATCGTTTACTGTGCATCAACCGGTCCGCCGGGCGAAAGCATATGTTTGCGGTTTGGGTTTTTATGAAATGTACCTGAACGGGCAAAAGGTAGGCGAACAGGTATTAGCGCCCGCCGTAACCAACTATGATAAACGGGCATTACAACATCTCGGATATTACTACGACGACCAATCTACCCAGCGTATATTATACAATACTTTTGATGTTACAAACCTGTTGACGGAAGGGGATAATACGATAGGAGCCGTCCTCGGAAACGGTTGGTACAACCAGCGCGACCGGACGGCAGAGGGCTGTATGTGGTACGACACACCCCGCTTATTGCTTCAACTCGAAATAGAATATGCCGACGGCAGCGCCGAAACGATTGCCACGGATAATTCATGGAAATGCCAGACAGGCCCGCTGCTGTACGATGCGATCTTTACCGGCGAGATATACGACGCCCGGCTGGAAATGGAAGGCTGGAACAAGAATCACTTCGACGATACGGACTGGAAAGAGGCGCTGCCCGTAAGGCCGCCAACCGGTAGCCTGCATCCGCAATTAGCGCCTTTCGACAAAATCACACGCATCGTAACTCCCGCCTTTGAAGGGCGCATGGATGATTCTACTTATTTATATAAGCTCCCCGAAATGATTTCGGGATGGGCCGAATTAACCGTAGAAGGAGAGGCCGGAAGCCGGATAAAACTTCGTTTTGTCAGTGAAGAGAACGACGATTACAGACAATACGATACCTACATTTTAAAAGGCGGCGCAAAGGAAACATGGGAGCCACGCTTTACCTGGCATGCCTTCCGTTACCTCGAAGTCACCACGCCCATAGCCATGGACGAAGGAAGTATCCGGATAAAGGTGGTGAATACCGATCCTGCCGCAACGTCGTCGTTTGCCTGTTCCAATGAGTTATTTAATGCGGTGCACGATGCCTATATCCTTACGCAGAAAGGGAACTTCCACGGAAGTATCAGCAGCGATTGCCCGCACCGCGAACGGCTGGCTTATACGGGCGACGCGGAGGTAATTGTGGAAAGCTCGCTCTTCGC
>JAISDJ010000096.1 GCA_031264865.1 Tannerellaceae bacterium
AAAGAAAAAGTAGCATCGGAAGTTATTAAAGATACCCTCGTAGAAACCTGTAACGGAAAAACCCGGGATAACTTCTCTTTTTATATTATTCCCATTCAAAATGTGCAGGAATCTGATAGTATTAAGCAAAATATTCTGTCATTCTTTTATTCTTTTATATAAATAACGTATTTTTGGCGTAAAATAAGTACGCTACGAGTATGAATTTACCTACCGGGTATTACCTACAAAACAGGAAATACCAGCTATTACATGTAGTTGGACAAGGAGGCTTTGGTATTACATATAAAGGAATTTTGTATACTGAAGTGAAAGGGCCGTTAGGGAAAATTAAGACGGAAGTTCCTATCAGTATCAAAGAATATTTTTTCAAAGACTATTGTTATCGTGTAGCAGATACCTATGCAGTCGGTGTTCATTCGGAAACAGGGAAACAACTTTTCGATAAATTTAGGGAAAAGCTTATTAAAGAAGCAAAAATATTGTCGGATGTACATCATCTGCATATCGTAAATGTACTCGACGTTTTTGAAGAGAATAATACGGCTTATATCGCTATGGAGTATATCGAAGGCCATTCATTGAAAGATATGCTCGAAAAAGAAGGTATTCTTCCGGAAGGAAAAGTCTTGAAATACATTCATCAGATAGGACAGGCGCTACAATTTGTTCATGATAAGAATATTCTTCACTTAGATATCAAACCCAGTAATATTCTGATTGATAAAAACGATAATGCCCGTCTGATTGACTTTGGAGTAAGTAAAAGATATGATGTAGAGAACAAGGAGACCAGTACAACGATGTTGACTTTGTCGAAAGGTTTTGCCTCTATCGAACAATATGATAACGAAGGGACGCAGGTTTTTTCTCCTTGCCCGGATATTTATTCACTGGGAGCTACGATGTATAATTTGTTGACCGGAAAAATACCGACAGAGTCTATATTAAGAGCTACCAGACCGCTAAAGAATCCTTCAGAGCGGAATCCGGATATAACTCTCAAGACGGAAGAGGTTATTCTGAAAGCAATGCAAATTAATCCGACAGACCGTTTCCAAACGATTTCCGAAATGATGGAAGCGCTGGATATGCCCCCGGTTGAAGATATTATAAAGAAGGATGATATCTCTCGAGAGTTGTCTGATAAAAATAATGATGACATCACCCTGCTTTATTCTCCACTGAAGCAGACTATGGAACCGGATGATGAACAGACAGTTGTGAACCATAGCCCACAACTGTCGAAACAGGCGCCGCAGAAGAAAAAGAAAAAAAAGACATGGATAATAGCTTTAATTTGTATCTTTGCACTGATAGGTTCGTCTGTTGCTTTGCTTATAGAAAATAATGATTCGGTTACGGACCCGATAGAATTACCGCCGGAGATATCAGATAATGAAGGTTCTAATCCCAGCCAATCAACAACGAACGAGTCATTGCAGACAAATGGAACAACGGTTGAACCAATGAATAATCATCGAGAAACTGCTCCGTCTGTATCTTCCGGAGGAGGTGATATACAACAACCGGAAGTGGGTGTTCAGCAGGGAGAAAATCCGGAAGAAGAAAATTTAGAATCACTGGAACTTACTCCGGAAGAAAGAGAAAATCAGTACGAGGCTTTATTGGCTTCGGGAAAGCAAAAAATGAACCAGGCTGATTTTGCAGGAGCGGCCGAAGATTTTAATAAGGCTAAAGAACTTAAATTAACCGAAGAAGTAGTACGTTTAAGTATTGCCAATGAAGAAAAAGCAGAAGAAAGACGTGTTGCAGATAGAAAAACTTTATATGAAGAGAAGATGACTTTCGGGAATTTTAGAATAGTACGTAAGAAATCTACCGGAAAATACGGGGCAATAGATGATAAAGGCGAAGAAAAAATACCGTGTAGATATTTAAGTGTCGATATCGCTGATGAAGGCCGTGCATTTGAACGAGAAGATAAGTTATTTGATATCTATAATACGAGTGGAGTATTAGTGAAGAGTGATGTAATGTATTAATTGTAGTTTATGAAGAAACTTTGGTTGTTGATTTTTGCTGTAATTCCATTTTGTGTAATAGCTCAACAGCAAACCGAATATAACAGAAAAGGAGACGAAGCCATGAAACGGCTTGATTATAGCGATGCCAGGCTTTTTTATGGAGAAGGTGTTCCTTATTGCGATATGTATAGTATCAACCAACTGACAACTATTTGGATTGCCAATGAACAAATGCGTACTTCCATGCATAACCAGATGAGCCGTTGTCTGAGTTGCTTGAGTGTGAAAGCAACCGAGAATGATACAACAGCCGTATCCAAACTCATATTATATTATACAGAAGGTATCGGAACTCCAAAAAGTGAGGAATTGGCTTTTTATTGGACAGATCGTCTGGAAGAACTACAAAATCCCGTTCCGGAAAATAACGGATATTCCGGATATGAAAAGCCGGTTCGTACTCCCATGCAATTTTTTGGCGGTTATACCTATTCGCAACAAGCGCCGTTTGGTATAACAATAGGTGGAGTGGGCGAGCGTTTCGGTTGGTATGTCCGCTTTAAAACGAATATGTCTTTCCAGTCTTCTGACTATGAATTTTCTGGTAAACGTTTTAATCGTGAAGGTGAATTTAAAAATAATCACAAAAAGAAAACAAATTCTTATGCAGCAACAGCTGGTTTATTGATAAAATGTACTCCCTGGCTTTACACTTCAGTCGGCGCGGGTTATGGAAAGCGGGATTTGCTTTATCAATATACTAGACTTAACAATGATTTAGAGGAACTTGAAACGGAATGGTATAAAAAGATGGATTCGTCTTATAATGGTGCTTCAATCGATTTGGATTTTATGTTACATTTCGGTTTCTTGTATGTAAACGTAGGTTGTAATACCTTGAATTTCGAATATGTAGATTTAAACGCAGGTATTGGCGTGTTTTTTTAATGAAACGAATATGAAACGTATAGATACACTATTTTTATTCATTGCTGGTATTTGTTTGTTTTATGGTTGCTTGAGTGATCCGGATATGCCGGATATCATTAATGGTAGTGAACCTATAATTCAGATTGATACAATCATGGATGTTAAGGCTAATTCCTTGAAGATTCAGGCAAGCATAACCAAACAAGGCGGTTCGCCTGTATCAGAAAAAGGATTTTCCTGGACAGACAGCAAAGGAAATACCGGAAGTATACCGGTCGCCGGTAAAAAAGAGGGAAACGTTATCAGGCTTGATACGATAATCACCGGCTTGGAAAAAGAGACAGCATACACCTTTACAGCCTATGCAGAGAATGGGATAGGTAAAGGGCTAAGCAATTCTAAAACAGAACAAACAGGAAATGGTTTAGGACTAATACGGACACTCAAACCGGATAGTATAAAAGGAACGTCCGTTTTTGCCGGAGGAATGATTCTGGATAAAGGAGAAGGAGACGTAACAGAACGAGGAGTTTATTTTTACAAAGATAAGGAAATGACGGAGATAGATTTCAAACGTCCATTTCCTTCACAAGCAGACTCTTTTGTCTTTAAATTAGATAGTTTAAAACCTAATACTACTTACTATATAAAAGCCTATGCTACGAATGCTTTCGGAACGTTTTCTCAAAGCAACGGTGAGACCTTCCAAACATCCAGTGGAAAACCTTCAATCGCTTTATTCCAGATAACGGGAACTGGATTTGTAGATGCTACATTTAATGCGGAAATTGGAGATGAAGGTGATTCCCTCGTCACAGTACGTGGTGTTTGCTGGTCGGAAGCTCCTAACTATCTTCCTACTATTCAAAATGATATGGTTGTTATCAATTCTGGAGATAAATCTTTCTCTGGAAGTATTAAAGGACTTAAATCCTTATCAACTTATTATGCTCGCGCTTTTGCAACCAATTCTTTTGGTACGGAGTACAGTAGAAATGTGGTGGAATTTACAACAGAAAATAATATGCCGGAAGTAGAAACGGTGGAAGTATCATTTGTGAAAGACGGTACGGCTATGATCAAGGGTAATATTAAGAAAATAGGTATGGGAGCTATTGATATATTTGGCTTTTGTTATTCTACCAGCGAGAATCCTACCATTTTAAACAAGGCTACAATCATTCCTAATGAAGGCCAGATAGAAGGTCCTTTTAGTGGTTCCATAATCGAACTGAAAGGTAATGCTACCTATTATGTAAGAGCTTATTTAAGGAATACAAGCGGTTTAATAGCCTATGGAGAACAAATTATGGTGTATACAGACCCGATATTTACCCAAATGGCCTCTTTTACGGGAGATGTACGCATACCTAATTCGAGCGCTTCGTTCTCAATAGATCCGATAGGATATATGTTAGGAGGTGATTTAGGCGCTAAATATACGAATGAACTAATGGCCTATAATTCGATAGATGACAGATGGGATAAACTGGAACCCATGCCAGGCGTCGATTCGGAAAGAATAGGGCAAACAGTCGTGACCGTAAGTAGAATTGCGTATGTATTGGGAGGTATTAATAAAGCAAATAAACTGATAAATAGCCTGTATCGTTATTATCCTAATTATAATAGGTGGGAAAGTGTTACAGCCCCGTCAGGCCCGGATTCATTACGTTCGGCAACAGGGTGTTCAATAGGCAATGATGCTTATTTTATAGGAGGATGCCGTGATACGATCATGGATGAAGTCTGGAGTTTAAATACATCCAGTTTGTCCTGGACACGTAAGAGTAATTTTCCTGTCAAACAATATAGCGGCATAGCTGTTACTATAGACAATGTTGTATATGCCGGCTTAGGTTTGACTAATTTATCGGGAACAACATCCCACAAAAGGTTATGGAAATCTGCTGATAATTTGAATAGTTGGACAGAATTGGCTCCCTTATCAGGCGGAGGAATTGCCAGAGGAGCGGTCGTTTATAAAAATTCTATTTATGTGGTAGATAATATGGCAAGCCTGTGGATGTATAATATAAAAGAAAATACATGGTATGAAAAGTCGAAACTTCCTGTTACTCATTTTCGAGGTGATGAGTTGCATTGCATGTTTTTATTGAATGAGAAGATTTATATAGGGCTTGGAAGTTCACGCAAAACATTATATCAATACAACCCTGCCTGGGATAATTAAAAAAATGAACAGGGAAAAGATATTAGAACAGATAAAAGAGAATGTAGAACGATTAACGGTTTTTGATTCGGATGAATATAAATATATTCCTTTGCATCAAAAACCGTCATTATCGGTAACGGCTGTCCGTAAGTTTATGCGATTGGTACAGATGGTTGTTTTTCCGGGCTTTTTTGATTCGAAACAGGAAGCGCGGTTCGACTCCATTCAATATTATATGGGGGTTTATCTGGAGCAAATCTATGAATTGCTCTATGAAGAACTATACAATAGTCTTTGTTTTGAAGCCGAAGGCAGCTGTGATACCCGCGAGAAAGCTTCCCGTATAGCTATTTCTTTTATAAATGAAATACCGCATATCAAACATCTGCTGTCCACGGATGTAAAGGCTATACTGGATGGTGATCCGGCTGCCAATACGGTAAGCGAGGTTATTTTTTGTTATCCCGCCACATTAGCTATTTTGCATCAACGGGTGGCACATGTTTTATTTAAGTTGGATGTACCTGTACTACCCCGGACTATTACAGAGATGGCACATTCGTTAACCGGTATTGATATTCATCCGGGAGCGGAGATAGGCGAATATTTCAGTATAGACCACGGAACCGGTATTGTTATCGGGCAAACAACCATTATCGGAAACCATGTCCGTTTATATCAGGGAGTAACCTTAGGCGCCAAAAAATTCAAATACAACGACGAAGGATTACC
>JAISDJ010000295.1 GCA_031264865.1 Tannerellaceae bacterium
CAGAAAGGAGATTATCCGGCTTGTTTTACAGAAAATGCCTTCGGACGAGGCGTTGCTGCTTACCTTATATTATCTGGAGGAATCTTCCGTAGAAGATATTCATCAGATAACGGGACTGACGCCTTCCAACATAAAAGTCAAACTATTCAGGGGCCGCAAACGCTTCTATGAGAAATTGAAATTAATGATGAAACACGAAATACACAGTATCGTATGAACAAGAGTGAAAATGAATCCGACCAACTGACGCGCCGGTTGTTCGCAGACGCTTCTTTAGAGCCGTCGCCCGACCTGAGCAGCCGCATTATGGAACGCCTTGCGAAAGAGGAGCCGTTGCAAAAGAGCCGGCAAACCGTTATTCACTAGCACTCCCGGCGGTTCCCTGCCTGGCTGATACCTGCTGTGGTAGCCTGGCTGGTAGTTGTGTTCCTTATATTATATATGTATGGGAGTTTTGCGCTGCCTGATGCAGTCAAAGACAAAATTCCTTATTTATTGACTGTCGCCGCCGTCTTCGGCTCATTCCCTTTCTTTCGTACGATTGACAGGGCTTTGTCGTAGAATTTCTCCTTCGGCCGCATGTTCCAGTCCGCTTTTGATAAACAGAAATAAATGGGTTAAAGTAGAACTAATCAAATATTTTATATCTTTATCGCCGAAAAGAAATATCTCTTTAATATGGCAAACGAAAGAATAACAGAAGACATTGTAAGAACTCATTTTAAGAACGACCCTTTGTTCAAGGGTGTTAAGTTTGAAGAACAAAAATCGTATAACAAGCGGATTATTGATTTATTACAAAATGCTTCAAAAAGCGGGAAAGGTGTTGGCAAACCCGAATTTATAATCTCGTTCCCTTCGGGAAATATTGATTATTTGCTTGTTATTGAGTGCAAAGCCTCTGTGGCAAACCATAGAAGCAAAAAAATGGATAATCCCAAAGATTTTGCAGTTGATGGCGCGTTGCATTATGCCAACGTATTGTCGAAAGAGTTTGATGTAGTAGCGATTGCTATAAGCGGACAAACCGAACAAGAATTGCTCGTATCGCATTTCGTTTGGAAAAAAGGAGAAACTGAATTTGCCGAAAATAAAGAAGACAAAAAACTTCTATCTGTCAACAATTACATTAAATTATTTAATAATAAGCAGTTTGCCGATAATTTACGCAGTGTGGATATTATTCAGAAAGCCATTTTTCTAAACGAAGAATATCAAGCCTACTCCATTACCGAAACTACGCGATGTACGATGGTCAGCGCCATTTTACTTTCACTTTTGCACGAGCCGTTCCGTATCAGCTACAAAACATATCCTACTGCCGAAAGTTTAGGAAAAGCCATGTTGTCCGCCATTGAAAGTGTATTGGCAGACAACAGCACATTCAATCAAAGCGCCATGATTGGCGAGTACAGTAAGATTCTCAATGAGCCGCTTTTCAAACAAAAAACGATTAAGCACAAAAAGAAAAAAGAGCATGAACAATCGGTAGAAATAGCCAAAGAAATGATTGATTATCTGCACCGGAACGTATATCCGCTTATGGATATGGAGCAGAGTGGATTTGATGTATTAGGGCGCTTTTACACCGAATTTATCCGTTACGCGGGTAGTGAACAAAGTCAAGGTTTGGTGCTTACGCCTGCACATATTACCGATCTGTTTTGCGATTTGGCAAATGTAACCGTAAACGATATTATTTACGATCCTTGTTGCGGCACAGGTGGTTTTTTGATTGCAGGCATGAAGCGCATGTTTGAATTGGCAGGAAATGACGAAAACAAAAAACAAAGCATAAAAAACAAACAATTAGTTGGCGTGGAACTTCGCCCGTCTATGTTTACGTATGCATGTTCTAATATGATGTTGCGTGGCGATGGAAAATCCAACATTTATTGTGACGATTGTTTTGCCTTTGCCAATCTGGTAGCCGAAAACCACAAACCAACCATTGCCTTTCTAAATCCGCCGTATGATGTGGGCGTAGCAGGGCAAATGTTATTTATAGAACATGCTTTGAATACGGTTACGGCTCAAAACGGAACGGTAGTCGCCATTGTGCAAATGAGTTGCGGAATTAAAAACGAAAAAGAACTAATTGCCGTAAAAAAACGGATTTTAGATAAACACCATTTGAAAGCTGTTCTTTCCATGCCCGATGAATTGTTTAATCCAACAGCGAGTGTTGTTACTTGTGTTATGGTTTTTGAGGCGAATAAAACGAATAAAGGTAGAGAAACCTGGTTTGGCTATTTTAAAGATGATAAGTTTGAAAAACGAAAAAACCAAGGGAGAATTGACGCGAGAGGTCTTTATAAAGAAGAAAAAAAGCGTTGGCTCAATGCTTATCATAATTCCAAAGAACTTGCAGGTTTATCGGTAAAACAAGAAGTGAAAGGCGAAGATGAATGGTGCGCCGAGGCTTATATGGAGACAGATTATTCGACAATGTTACATCAATCAAATTTTGAAAAGAAAATAAGGCATTATTTAGCTTATACAATTGTTACAGATATTTCACCTATTGGCCTTTTAGATACAAGTCATTCGAATAAAAGCGTGCAAAAATTAGATGACACAAACTGGAAATGGTTTCGATATGATAAAGTTTTTGTTATTAAAAAAGGGTTTTACAATAAAAAACCCGATGAGAACATAAATGGAACAATCCCTTTTATAGGAGCAGCAGATTCTAATAACGGAATAACTTCTTGGTGTGATTATGAAACTATTGAATTGACCTCAAAAACAGGAGATGGAAAGAATGCATCCATTGAAGAAAAAATATTTAAGCCCAACTGTATTACTGTTTCTAATAACGGCTCTGTAGGATTTGCATTTTACCAACCAAAAGAATTTACTTGTACACATGATGTAAACCCTTTATATTTAAAGAATAAAGAATTAAACGTGTATATTGCAATGTTTCTTTGCACATTAATAGAAATGGAGCAATACAGATGGGCTTTTGGTAGAAAATGGCGACCTGCGAGAATGCCAAAATCTCTTATAAAGCTTCCTGTCACACAAGGTGATGAACCCGATTGGCAATTTATGGAAGAGTATATAAAATCATTACCTTACTCAAAAGCAATCTGATTATATTTCTTTTACAAAGCCTTTATCCGTATATTGCTATAATTATTCCCTTCGAAATTGATGGCGCCTGAACCTGATGCGTTGTTGATGCGGTAGTTATAGTTTACTTTTTCTTCAACGGCCGTAGTGGTTATATTGAATCCTTTCATCTCTATGCTGCCGTACTTCATATCTTTTGCATTTACCTGGAAGGAGGCTTTGGAAGAGATGGAAAGGTTCAGGTTTCCGTAACGCGCTTCGGCCCTTACCCGGCTGAATGTGGGCGACAGTTCCTTTACCGTCAGCGTGCTGTAACTCAAGGAGCAGTTCAGGTCGTCTTTTATCTGCTCTACGGAACATTCGCTGTATTTCACTTCGATAGCCATTCTGTCTACGTTCTGCACTTGCAGGTTACCGTATTTTTTATCAATCGTGAGTTGGGAGACATTCCCCATGCGCAGGTTGGAGTATTTACTGTCTATCTTTATTTCCTTTCCATCGTTGATGGTTACGTTCCCGCAGTACGCCACGTCTAATTGCAACGACTTCACATCCTCCAGCTTAATATTACTGTATCCGGCGTCGATACGGAGGGGGGCGGTAAAGCTTCCGGCGGCAATGTTCCCGTATTTTACCTCCATGGTGTATTCCCCTTCGTTTTTCTCCGGGAGATTGATGTTGCCGTATTTCTGGGATAAATTGGCGGCGAACTTAGCCGGCATACTGATATGATAATCAATATTGATGCGGTTGCCGTCACCACTGTTGTTCCAGCCATTCTGGCTCTTGAACGATGTAAGCCCGTACACCGTATTTCCCGATTGCCTCAGTTCAATGCTTACACGGTCTAACCCCTTTTGCGCTTCCGATTCGCTGCGGGCTTTCGATTCGACAATTACCTGAATGGCCACCTCGTTTTTGTCCCAATGCGTGATGGTGATGTTGCCGTAACGGTTCTCTATTCGCAGTTGGCCGTTTGCGTCTACCTTGAATGTCTGGTTGAACTCTTTCTTTTTGATGTCGTCCCATGCTTCGGCCCCTACGGAGGGAGCCAGTATAATTAACAGGGCGAAAAGCAGCCAGTACCGGTTTTTGATGTGCGTTGTGTTCATTTTATAGCTATTTTTTTAATTATTTGTATATTGAATGGTCTTCTCCATCTGGCTCAGCATAATCTGTAAGCTCTCCAGGCTGTTGCTGTAATGCTGGTTCATGGCGAATAAACCGGCGTCCGAACGGGGAAGGGTCGGCAGAATGGTATCTTCAAATTCGTGCGAGTTCTTGATAACCCTTTTTGTTTCCGCAACCAATTCTAATCCACCGGGTATTTGTTCGCTTTTATACAAGGCCCTGATTTGTGCGGATACCTCGGTCAGTTGCATATTATAATACGCCCGGAGTTCGTCTATCTCCAGTTGCGTTTCGCAGGCGTACAGGCTTGTTTGCTGTGCCGGAGCGTCTTTTATCTCATGGGCAATCCGTATAAATACAAACAATGCAACAACGGCAGCGGCGGCAACAGCCCATACATGCATCCATTTTCGTTGTTTTCGGGATGAAACGGGTAATTTCTTATCAAAACGCCCGAAGTGCCCCAGCGGGGGAAGATCGTCTTCAAAAGCTTCCCTGTGCGTATCAATAAAATGTTTTAACTTGTCCATATCAATCGGTTATTATATTACATATCAATTTGCTGCTATTATATCGAGCAGCTTTCGTTTAGCCCTCATGTATTGCGTTCGTACGCTTGCCTGTTGAAGATTCAGTATCGCGGCTATCTCCTCCATATCATATCCCTCAAACAGGTACAGCGACAGAACGGTTCTATATCCTGCGGGCAATTTTTTCGCCCCTTCTTTTATCTGCGTTACCGAGTACGCTATGTCTTCCTCGTCCGGTTCTTCTTCTGCCGGTTCGATGTAATTGCCCGGCAATTCCTCCCACTCCTGGGTATGTCGCCTTACATAGTCAATCGCCGTATGAATGGCTATCCGGTGTATCCAGGCTTCGAAACATTGTCCGTCCTGATATTGCTCCAGCCGTGTAAATACCTTCAGAAACGAATCCTGCATAGCTTCTTCCGCTTCCGGCGCATTTCCGGTGATACGCAGGCAGGCGTTATATAGCCTTCGTGCATATCGTTCGTAAAGCGCCAATTGTGCAGGCCTGTTTCCATGGCGGCATTTCTCGATCAGTCTGTCAATTGTTTCCTCCATTTGTTTATATATACGAAGGTAGTATCAGAAACGTTGCATCTCCGGAAACAAAAATAAATAAAAAAACGGAGTTCGATAGAAGAAAAACTGCCTTCACTATTTATTGCAGTGAAGGCAGTATCAACTTGAGGTTTTGAAAAAAACGTAAATCTAAAAAACGTAAATCCAAGTTTTCGGTTTTGTTTAGTGAAATTTTTACCTTAACGTAAATTTTTTGGTTTTGTATATCCTTCTATTGGAAGGCTTTCGTTTATAAAACAATCTGATACGTGTTTTGATTAAGGCATTTCGATAGATTAAGAGGGAAATGACGTTCTTTAAGAATCAGGAGGGAAGTTAGCCGCCCAACGGTATAATTTACAACTTGCGAGAGGAGGCTGTTTTTAAATCTTTCAACTACCTGATTAGAATTTACAACAAGTTTCTTTACCTTTGCATAACAATAAGTTTTCGACTATGGATAAGCCGGATAAAAATACGGAACGAAAAGAATTTGACAAATACATCCATGCCATAAGCATAGAGATTGAACAGGCGCAAGTAAAACTCATTTCTGCCGCCAATGTTCAAATGCTACTGCACTATTGGAAGTTGGGATATTTTATCCTATACAATCAAAAGAGATTGGGTTGGGGCAGTAAGTTTATTGAACAGACATCCAAAGCTCTGCAAAAACTACATCCTGAAAAGAAAGGATATTCCCCTCGGAACTTGAAATATATGTGTCAGTTTGCTAAGGCATATTCCTTAGATGTATTGAACCAATTTCATTGGGCTGATCAAGAGTTAGAAATCCCTACCATAGAAAAAGTTCTTTCAACGACTAATGCTTTGAACGGGGCCAAATTTGGGCAAGAGGCTCTTGCCCAAATTCAAACCACTAATATAGAAGGGAATATAATTACGCAGGAGGTTCCTGCGCAAATGAATAACATAACAGAAACTCTATCAACGCTAACGCACCAAACTGTTAACCAAATTGAAAATTACTTTATCTATTCTCCGGTTTCCAAAATAAACTGGGCAAGCCATGTCATTCTAATGGATAGCAAATTGCCATTAGGTAGCCGGTACTGGTATATGAAACAAT
>JAISDJ010000102.1 GCA_031264865.1 Tannerellaceae bacterium
TTAAAACGCCGCGACCTTAAATTGGTTGAGGTACGTGATGCTGTTCCTGCTACGGCCAACCAGATACTCCAGGGTATCACCCGCGCAGCTCTTCAGACAAACAGCTTTATGTCGGCTGCGTCTTTCCAGGAAACAACCAAAGTATTGAACGAGGCTGCCATCAATGGAAAAGTAGACCGTCTGGAAGGCTTGAAAGAAAACGTTATCTGCGGGCATCTTATCCCGGCCGGTACAGGCCAGCGTGATTACGACAAACTTGTTGTCGGCGCCAAAGATGAGTTCGAACGTATTTATGCAAATCGCAAAAACGTGGTGGAACTCACGATGATGGATAAAGTACCCAACACAAGGGATGATGATTAAACAAGGTCATATCTTAGTATAATTCCGAAAGGCTACTCGTAAAACAGTAGCCTTTTTTTTATCCGATCGTTTGTGCTTTTAACCAATTAAATTATATTTGCAGACACATTATCCTACTTATCAGGGATGATAAACCGTTGTTGAATTATGAACCGGATAGATGTTCTGCAAGAAGTCATATCGCTTTCGCCCGAAGATTGTTTTTTTGTGATGAAGCGCCATAAGGAGGGTTTTCCCTATCCTCCGCACATACATCCTGAATTTGAATTGAATTACCTTGAAAATGCGACAGGTTCCATCCGTATCGTAGACGACTCAGTGGAAGAAATAAGCGATCTGGATTTGCTTCTTGTGGCGGGAGGAACCAAGCATGCCTATTCCAACCATAAGTGCAAATTTGAAGAAACCATAGAAATAACCATTCAATTCCACCGTTCGCTATTCGATAGCGTCATCAATAAAAGGCATTTTAAAACCATCAGAAGCATGTTTGAAAATGCGGCCCACGGATTGGTTTTCAGCCGGCAGATGATTGAACGTATCCGTCCGGAATTGAAGATGCTCTCCAATGATGTGCCCGATTCCTTCAGGAATTTCCTCCGCTTGATTGAAATACTGAAAATCCTGTCGTTAGACGCCGCCGCCCGGCCTTTGAAAACTTCCAATAATGTAAGCGATTTCAGAGACAGGGACAGCGACCGGCTGGAAACGATCATGCTGTATCTGCACGAAAACTATCAACGCCCGGTTTCACTAACGGATGTGGCCAGCCTGATCAACACGAGTGAATCCTCTCTCACCCGGTTCCTGAAGAAGTGGACAGGTAAAACATTTATCGATTACCTGAATGACATCCGCGTTTCGGAAGCTGCTTCCCACCTGATTGAAACCAGCGACACAATCTCTGAGATATGCTATAAAAGCGGTTTTAATAATTTATCCAACTTCAACCGTGTTTTCCGTAAAAAGAAAGGGCTCACTCCGTCCGAATATAGAGAGAGGTATGCCCGTTCGCGTTTCAGGATATAGAAAAGGGCTTTCTCATGCTAAAATTGACGAAATAGTATTACGTATTGAAAAAATAGTATTTGGTGGGTTTAGGCAAACCTTCTACATTTGTTCTATTATATCACGGCGATTAGCACTTATTTACGCCTTAACTTAAATGTCAAAAGAAGAGATTTGGTTTGGATATAACTGATAAGATATTTTTTACATTGGTCTAAAGAATTGAGAATTAAAAACACAACCTGAAAACGACTGCCTGAGAAGGTTGTCGTTTTTGCTTTTGTTTATAGATAAATGCCTATATTTGTCTGTATTTACTTAAAAACATATAGTATGGACAATAACAAAACCAATCCGGCGAATGAGATACAGATAGAGTTGTCTGAAGAGATTGCTCAGGGTACCTATACCAATCTTGCCATTATAGCCCACTCGTCGTCTGAATTCATCATCGATTTTATCCGTATCGTTCCCGGTATGCCTAAGGCAAAGGTGAAAAGCCGGGTGATATTAACTCCCGACAATGCTAAGCGTTTATTATATGCCCTTGAGGATAATATCGCTAAATTCGAGCAACAGGCTACTAATACGCGTATCGACGGCTTCATTCCCCCGATCGGCGGTATTAAAGGCGAGGCATAAACCATTTTTATCAACGAAGTATGAAAACAAAAATACCTTTGTTAATCCTGTTTCTTTTTGTTGCCTCAACCGGTTACGCCCAGGTACGGTTTGACGATTGGTTTGAGAAAAAGAGTTTGCGTGTCGATTTCGCGCTTAGCGGCAATAGTGACTACCAGCAGGCGGCTTTGCAGCAATTGCGTGAAGAGCCTGTGTGGGGAGGCCCGGTGAAAAACCTGATCGATACGTTTTACTATGGCGGTTATTATGTAAACCTGTATGATAAAGCCGGTAAACAACTGATCTATTCGCGTGGTTTCAATACGCTGTTTGAAGAATGGCGTTCAACGGAACAAGCTAAAAACGAAACGCAATCATGGACAAACAGCCTGTCTGTCCCCTTCCCCCAAAAAGAAACCATAATAGAGATTACGGGACGGGACAGAAGCGATATGCAATTCCATACATTGATGACATTGGATATAAACCCTTCGAGTATATTTATCGACCGGGGCAAACTGAAAGAAAATACCATAACGCAAATACAGTATAAAGGAGATCCCGCCTCGAAAGTAGATTTAGTATTTATCGCCGAAGGGTATACCGCCGGAGAAGAAGATAAATTTGAAGCGGACGCCGGAAAATTCGCCGAATCATTATTCCATACGCCACCGTTCGATACACGCCGGGATGACTTCAACGTCTGGGCGGTAGCGCTTGCATCCGAAGAATCCGGCACAGACGTTTCGGGCAAAGGCGTCTTTAAAAATACAGCTCTCAACGCGGGATACTATACCTTCGGCGTAGACCGTTACCTCACCACCCCGGATATGAAATCCATTCGCGACGCTGTCTGGAACGTTCCTTGCGATGCCATTTTCATTCTGGTGAATACCGATATGTACGGTGGGGGAGGCATGTATAATTTCTATGCCATGGGAACATCCGACAATGTCCGTACCCCCGTTGTTTTTGTTCACGAGTTCGGTCATAGTTTTGCCGGATTGGCCGACGAGTATTTCTCCTCGGAAGTGGCATACGACGAGGCTTTTTACAACCTGGAAAAAGAACCCTGGGAACCGAATATCACCACCCTGACAGATTTCGGCAGTAAATGGAAAAATCTACTGCCCGCCCATACGCCCATCCCCACGCCGCTGAATGATACCTATAGGGATAAACTGGGCGTTTACGAAGGGGGAGGCTATCTGCCAAAGGGCATTTACCGCCCGGTAGACCATTGTATGATGCGTGATTACGCCCCCTTTTGTCCTGTATGCAGTAAAGCCATTTTACGGATGGTTGATTTTCTTACGGACAGAGCATATTAAAAAAAACGAGAAGTTGGGATGATAAGTATAAAAAGATATGGTACAAATCTTTAGAAGATTTTATACTTTTGTAGTAAAATAAAATGTTGCAGATGAAATAAAAAAATAATAACATATCGGTAAAAAAGCGTTAGCTTTTGTTCTTGCTTTTAGAAATCTCCAATTTTTTTAGCGAACAAGAACAAGAAAGTTCGACGCTCACGTAGATTATGCGTGGGCTTTTCTTGTTTGTTCGCAACGGTTTTGGAGAACCTCTAAAAGCAGACATGATAAGTCCCACGTTTTTTTATTGTGAAATACACCCTTATGAAAATGAAAAAACGTATCGGACAAGTCAGTGAACAGGAAAAAGAAGAAATTCGCGCTTTATCCAACCGCAAAAACGCCTTGATTGAATTATCAAAAATGATAGAGGTAAACGACGCCAACAGGCCGCAGTATGAAAAATTAGTAAAAGACATCGTAGAAGCAACTATTTGTTTCCAGCAATGGTGGAATGACATGGAAACAAAACGTCAATGGAAAAAACATCCCGCCGAAACCTGGGAAATTGATTTTCAAACAAATGACGTCTACCTCGTCACCGAATAAAAGAAACGGCTTATTTTCCGTATTGCGAAAAAATGTTCTGCGGCAATAGGGTAAAATTGGTTGACGGATGTTATCTTTGTAACATCAATCAATTAAAGATACAATTATGTCGTTCACGATAAAGCCTTCGATTAAAAGCGGATTGAGGAAGTTCCGCAATTTTACACTTGTTGCCGTAGTGTTGGGTTTGGTGGTGTTTGTGGCTATCCGTTACTATTATCCTTTCGGGGAAGGGGTGAAGACCGGACAGCTTAATTATGTGGTGTACAAAGGGATTCTGTTCAAAACGTATGAAGGGAAATTGATTCAGAGCGGGTTTCAGAGCAGCAAGCCCGGAGCGATACAATCCAATGAGTTCAACTTTTCTGTGGTCAATCCGCAGATAGCCGACTCGTTGATGCGCGCCGGCGGACAAATAGTGGAACTCCGGTATAAAGAATATTTCGGCGCCCTGCCGTGGAGGGGGTACTCCAAGTTCATTGTAGACGAAATAGTAAGTATTACTCCGATGAACCAACCGTTTATAAATAACTATCCTCCGGCGGCAGCAACTTTTCAGTAAGCGTCAATCCTCTTTCATCCACTCTTTGATTGCGTCTATCAGTTGTTGATTTTCGGCGGGAGTTTGGGTACAGAGGCGGAAATAGGTTTCGTCGAGGCCATGAAAATTGGAGGCGTCGCGAATGAGGATGCCGTGGTTTGTCAGTAAATAATCCTTTAGTTCAGCGGCTGTTCCTTTCTTTAATCTCACTAAAAAGAAGGTGGTAGTGCTGGGGATAACTTCCAGTTCGTCGAGTTTGTTCAGTTGATAAATCAGCTCGGCCGTTTCGCGTTGCCATTTACGGATAGGCAGCGTAAATTGCGCCGGATGTATCAGTATGTATTTACTTGCTTCTATCGCCAGAGCATTGACCGACCAGGGGATAAGATATTTGCTCACTGCCCGGGTAATGGCCGGAGACGCCATGATGTATCCCATACGCAGGCCGGGCACGTTGTATGCTTTCGATATGGAATGTACCAGCACCAGGTTTTTGTTCGTCTTCAAATCAGACGGTTTCAGTATATCTTCGGTGGTGAAGGCGGCGTAGGACTGGTCTACCACAAAGATAGTCTGCTTATTGGCGGCAATCAGGCCAAGCAGTTCCGTGCGGCTGAACAGTTTGCCGTCGGGATTGTTCGGATTGCATATCCAGCAATGATCCTGCCCTTCAAGGTTCAGCTCCGAAATATCTTCGGAATTGGGGATGAAGGTTATCTTGTGTTTATGAAGGCGGCAGGCGTCTTCGTATTCGGAAAATGTAGGTGTTAATATGGCCGACTTTTTCTCATGCCATACCTGTGCCAACAAATAGAAGGCCGTAACGGAACCGTTCGTTACCACCACATTATCCTCTCCTATCTCATACCGGCGGGCGAGTAAGCGTTTCAAACTCCCTGCGTCGGGTTCGGGATAACGGGTTATCCTGTCGAACTGCGTGTTAAGATGGGCAATCAGCTTTTCCAAATTGGCGCCGTGCCATACATTAGAACTGAAATTACTGGTTACCTGCTGTTGCGTGCTGTAAAAATCGTCGCCGTGTCCGAATAACATATCTTTTGTTTTTAAAATGTAACTACTTTATTTTCCTTCCCGGAGGAGGTGCAAAATTATAAATCTTTTTGAGTTTTCCTATCAATTGCCTTGTATATCGCATCCTGTATCCTTGTACGGATATCCATTGAGC
>JAISDJ010000105.1 GCA_031264865.1 Tannerellaceae bacterium
CCACCTTCGATTCAGGAGAAACCGTATTATGTAAAAACGCTTAACGACAACTACAACCTGCGCTTTTCACCGGATATGAAAGCCTTTTCAGGCGACATCGTGTTCACCTGTCAGCCGAACACCAATATCATTGCCACTATAAAAATCGGAGCGAGGCTGAAAGTTCTGGCGGAACTACCCGAAGAAGACCGTACCTGGCTATATGTGGAAGCAGAAGAAAAAGTCATTAAGAACAGATGTGATGTTACGGACTTTGATGAATTTACTGCCTTCAAAGATCATGGGAATCCGTCTGTAAGAGGATGGGTTAGTAGCCGTTATACGGAAAAGGAATAAAAATTTACACGTATGAATGTTGCTATAAAATAAAATTGTATTTTAGCATCATGAAAAAAAAGAAATTTGTTTATGAGTAATCATATTATATTAACCATTGGCCGGCAGTTTGGTAGTGGTGGACGTGTTATCGGTAAAAAATTAGCTGATGCGCTTGGTATATCCTATTATGATAAAGAACTTATAATCCTTGCGGCAAAGGAAAGTGGATTATGTCCGGAAGTATTTGAAAAAGCAGATGAAAAGGCTTCCGATAGTTTAGCACATGCTTTTACAACGGGATTCTCTTATTTAAGTATGTTCACACCTTAGGCCGATATTTTGTCGAACGAGGGGCTTTTCAAAATACAAAGCGACTCTATCCGCAAACTGGCTGAGAGGGAATCATCTGTAATTGTTGGTCGTTGCGCCGACTATATACTACGGGATAATCCCCATTGTATCAGTTTCTTCATACATGACAAAATGGAGAACCGGGTACAACGGGTAGTGGAACGACAACAAATCACTGTCGAACAAGCGAAAGAATTAATTACCAAAACGGATAAATCCCGTGCTGCCTATTACGATTATTTCACAAACAAAACATGGGGTATGTCATCCTCTTATAATTTTTCAATTGATATATCTCTTTTAGGAATTGATAATACGGTTGAATTTATAAAAAACGTTATAGAAAGGATATAAATCAGTATACTCTTTTCATAAAGAATTTATATATTGTCTTTGTTTTTCAAAGAATTGGATTCGTTGCATTTCTCCACTGATAGATATCAATGTTGAATATTTCCTTAATGAATGTATCCATTCTTTCTGATGTTCAAATACTTTCTGATCGGTAGTAGCTATTTCATTAATGGAATATAAACGAACCATACTCAATTTAAAATCATCAGCTTCAAGATAACCGTAAGATGCTTCAAAGTTTATATTTGACACATAAATACGAATAGACTTTCCCTGTTTATGATAACCTTTGGCAGCCAATTGTTCCAATCCATCAATTAGGCAGAGGATTTCATTCTTCAGTATGTCTACTTCATCTCTGGTTATCAGGTTAATATCCATAAAATATTTGATATCGTTCGTCAAGGAACAAAACATCATATTATCCCAAATAAAGTTAGACGACGCTACTTCCCTGGATACTTTCACATACTCTTTTTGCATTTCCCTTATAGCTTCACTGAATTGTAACTCGGAGAAATACTTAATGTAATTAATCTTTTCATGCTGATACATCCACTTATACATAAGAAATCTTGCCAGGTTATCGTGATCCAGATAAAACACTTGCGGAATGATATTCGATGCGGCGTACCATTCGAGTGTAGGATTATCTTTTATAGCTTTATAAATACGTGTATAATTTTCGATTTGAGCATGATATGTCTCGATCGGATGTTTATGATCGATAATATTCAGTCCAAACAAAGCATTCCTTGACGAATTAGTTCCCGAAACCCGGTCGAGCGATACGCCTAACGAATTGGAAATAATAGAAGCTTCGGTAAATGTAAACGGTACTTCACCACGTAATCTACGGTAAACGGCTTCTTTACCAATATATAAAGTATCCATCAAAACATTTGCTAAATTTACGCCTTTGGGAATTTTTTCTTTTACAGCCTCAATGAGGTTTTCGTTTAATGTTTCAGTTTTCATAGCATTTTTTTAATTTAAAATCCACTTATAAGAATAAGACTTAAAATAAACATTTTGTTTTGAATTGTGTAAATAAAAAGTCTTAAATCTTCAAAAAAAGGAATTTTTTTTATCAATACATCTACCAATAATTGCATTAAGAGGTATACAGATGAAAAAAACAGCATTAAAATTTCTATCTTGCGTGCAGTATTTTCTGCTTTCATCCATTTATATATTAAAGCGTGAAGATTAATGAGCGAAGCTGAGTTGGCTGGCAGATGTCGGAAAGGAGACAATCTGGCGTGGAAAGAACTATACGAGCTATATGCCGGAAAGATGTTAACCTTTTGTGTACGCTACACGAACGATATAGATGTGGCTCATGATTTGCTACACGATGGTTTCTTAAAGGTTTATGCCTCTATTTCTTCTTTTTCGTATAAAGGAGAGGGTAGTTTAAGAGCATGGCTTAGTAAAGTATTTATAAATGTATCGTTAGAATATTTGCGTAAAAAGGATTTATTACGTGTTACGCTACCATTAGAGAATATCGAAGAAATGATTGATGAGACAGAAACAATGTATGATGAAGTTCCAATAGACATACTCATGGGGCTGGTGCTTGAACTACCTCTTGGTTATAGAACAGTATTTAACTTATATGTATTTGAAGAATGGAGTCACAAAGAAATAGCTGTAAAATTGCATATTAATGAGAAATCTTCTTCATCTCAATTAAACCGGGCGAAAAAGATATTGATGAAGAAAGTCAGCGAATATATAAATAAGAAGAAATGATAGAAAAAGACGGACATCTGATTCAATCGTTCCGCAAACGGCGTGATGAATATAGCATACCCTTACGGAAAGAGAGTTGGGAGAAACTGGAAATCGAGCTCCTGTCTCGTTCTGTTTTTCGCCGGCGGATGTATCGATGGATATCCATTGCTGCCGTCATGCTTATTTGTCTTACTTTATCTATACCTTATAATAAAGAAAGTTTACCTCACAAAGGAATCATACCTCAAATGCACATACAGCAGAAACAACAAACCATTTTAGCTATTGCTCCCACATCTGTTCCTTCTTCTGCGAATAGGAAAATACCGGATGAAATAGTAGAGACCGAAACGAAAGAGGAATCCCTGCCTATCCTCAATGAATTGCCTGCAGAAGAAATAATCTTAATCGAAGAAGAAACTGAAAAACCTGAAAATGTTTCCTTTGCAGGCCCTCAACAGGAAAAGAGAACGAATAAAAACTATGCGATACCTCCTGCTACTAAAAATAAACAACAACATAAATGGACGTTCGGTCTGTCGGCAGGGAGTAACAATCCCAAAGGTTCGCCATCAGAACAGACAATAAATAAACCGGGAATTACAGACCCTCCTTACACCGGCCCCGACTATGAAGGAGGTATTGGAGAAGGTGAAGGCAAGGGTGAGGAAATAACGCGGTACAATTATCATCATAGGATACCTCTATCCATAGGTATATCCGCCCAAAAGAAACTGAGCAATCATTTCGGTCTGGAAAGCGGTTTAACTTATACTTACTTATATTCCGATATAAATGAAGAAGGGATGATAGCCGAATATGCCGGGAATCAAAGACTACATTATCTGGGAATACCATTAAAAGCCAACTGGTTATTATATAATCAAAAACACTTCAGTATTTACTTGTCGGGAGGAACCTTATTGGAATATTGCCTGTCGGCCGATCGTAAAATAAACAATCAAAAAGAGAAACCAGACTTTAATCGCTTTCAGGTGTCGTTAAATGCTGCGGCAGGTATGCAACTCGTTCTCACGAAACCTCTTTCTGTGTTTATCGAACCCGGAGTAAGTTATTTTATAGATAACGGAAACACCATTGAAACCATACGTACGGATAATCCTTTTATGTTTAACCTGCAGGTAGGAGTCCGTTTTACTTATTAACATAAACTATTAATTTAATTTAAAAAAACAATTAACATGAAACGAATTACCTTATTAGCCGCTTTACTCGGTTTATTAGCATGTCAGGATAATCCCGGAGCAGAAGGAACAGGTCCCGAAACGCCAACCATATGCCCTCCTGTGATTGAAAGAAAAAACATAACGCTGACCGAAGCCGAATGGCAAATAGTGGAAAAGAACAATCTTTTTGCTTTTGATTTGCTGAGAACAGTCTCTAAAAACGAAAAAAAGGAGAATAATATCCTTATTTCACCTTTGAGTGCCAGCCTGGCATTAGCCATGCTCAACAATGGGGCCAACAGTCTTACTCAGGAAGAAATACAAAGCGTCTTGGGATATGGCGATATTACGCGCGACGAAATGAATGACTATTTCCAAAAGATGCTGGAAGCCATGCAGGAAATCGATCCTCTAACAGTATTCAAAAGCGCTAACTCGATATGGGTCAGGCAACAATTCCCGGTATTGACACCCTTTATCGATGTAAACAAAAGCTATTATGGTGCCGAAATAAGGAACGAGAACTTCACCGATCCGGCAACAGTCGGGCTGATCAACAATTGGTGTTCGGACAATACCGAAGGAAAAATACCTGAGATTATCAAGGAAATATCGTCGGATGCTGTGATGTTCCTTATAAATGCCCTGTATTTTAAAGGAGAATGGACGGAGCCTTTTGATAAATCCAATACAAAAAACGAAGTATTCCATAATCAGGACGGTAGTGCCCCGCGGATTCCAACGATGAACAAAACAATAGATATTCGCTGCTATAAAGCCGAAGACTTTACCCTGGCGGAACTACCGTATGGCAACAAGGCGTTCAGCATGGTATTCCTGCTTCCCGACGAAGGTGTTTCACTATCATCCATCGTCGAAAAAATAGATGTGCCAGCTTGGCAACAGTCGCTAGGGGAAATGGGTCGCGCCGAAATCCCGGTAAAGATTCCACGCTTCAAAATAAAGTACGAACGGCAATTAAATGAGGATTTGGAGGAAATGGGTATGCAGTCTATGTTCAGCCCACTCTCCGCCGATTTCACCCTTATTCATCCAACTGCTCCCCTTTATGTATCTTTGGTAAAACAAAAGACTTTTGCCGAAGTGAACGAAGAAGGAACTGAAGCCGCTGCTGTCACAATTGTTGAGATGGATTATTTGTCATCCGACTTACCACCGAAACCCAACATTACAAAATTCTATGTAGACCGTCCTTTCCTTTATTTTATTAAAGAACAAAGTACCGGTACGATATTCTTTATTGGCGAAATGCGTAACCTGAAGGCAGAATAAAAACGATGGCAAACTACTGTAGTTTCTTTAATTCAAAACGTTTATCTATACATGAAGGAAGCTCGTGCAGATAGTGAGTAACATATATCAGCGTCTTATCCGGTTCATTACAAAACTGTTCAATAATTTGGGCAGTTTTGTTCTTATTACATATATCCAATCCGTGAATGGGTTCATCCAAAATCAGCAAATCAGGATTCTTTACAAAAGCGCGAGCTAATAACACTAACCGTTGTTCGCCAGACGACAACGTCAGGAAGGGTTGTTCTTTTAAATGGCCTACACCAAAGACGTTCATCCATTGTAACGCTTGCTCTTCCTGTTCCGCATTACATTTACGATACAATCCTATGGAATCGAAAAAGCCGGAACTTACGATCTGTAAAGCCGGAACATTCTCATTATAATAAAGATGTATTTCCGGCGAAACATAGCCGATACGCTTTTTTATATCCCATATACTTTCACCGGAGCCTCTCTTTCTGTCGAATAAATAGATCGTATTAGCGTATCCTTGTGGATTATCGGCAAAAACAAGGCTTAGTAAAGTAGATTTTCCTGCTCCGTTAGGGCCTGACAAAGCCCATTTATCGCCGTTCTTCACTTCCCAATCCAATCCTGATAAAATCGTTCGCTCACCATATCGTATTGATACATGTTCCATACGAAATGTAATGGAGTGCTTCGGATAATTACTTGCTTTCAGCGGCAATGAAACGTTCTGACTCGTAGTGTCAGGAAATAATTCACGTAGTAATATGCTATTATCTAGGAAATCCCGGCGCAGCATAGCCGGATAAACCGTTTTATTCCTTACCGGCAGCACGTGTGTAATCATTGAGGGAATATCAGCAGGATTGGAAAGTAAAAGGATGATCTGTAAATCTTTTATCCGGGTCATCTTTTCCAGCATTTCTACTAATACCATACGCGACGAAGTATCTAGTCCGATAAAAGGATTGTCGAGTATTAAAATGCCCGGGTTACTTACTAATGTATGCACAATTAGAAACTTTCGGAGTTCTCCACTTGATAAAAAGATTATCTTTTTGGTAAGCAGATACTCAATACCGAAAAGGGAAAGTAGTTCTTGTAAATATGTTTTATCTGTGATTCCTGTAAATAGATCTTCTACTAAAGGCATTTCAGTTGTTTCCGTTGCATGCCAGCGTTGTTGATAATAGGAATTACGAAAGTCTGCCAACTGATATATATCTTTAAATGTAATGCTTTTTATAAAACCAATCGTTGAAGCGCTACTTTTATAAACAACTTCTCCTTCCTTAAAAGCATACTTGCGCTGCAAGATATTTGCCAATACTGTTTTTCCTGCTCCATTAGGGCCTATAATTGCCCATTGCTCGCCTTTCCTGATTTCCAGGTTTACCGATTCGGAAAATCTAAATTCAGGCAAACGGGTAACTACATTTCTGATACTTACCACGATATTATTATCAGTTGTCATTATTATTTTGCTTTTATCCAACAAAAGTAAGAAAAAAGCACAGGCTTATCTTTATAGTATTTGTATCTTTGGTATCCTAAAAAAACAAAAAATACAGATTAGCATGATGAATTATTATGAATTGATATTTACCTATGATTCTACCATAGAAACAGCGATCGTTAACGACATTCTGGCTTGGGAATTGGGAGAGATTGGTTTTGAAAGTTTCACTGAAACCGAAAATGGACTGTCTGCCTATATCCGGGAAGCATTCTATAATCAAACTATATTGGAAGATACAATCGCTTCTTTCCCCTTAGAAAACGTTACGATCCGGTATACCAAGAATTATATGGAAAGTAAAGACTGGAATGATGTGTGGGAAAAGAACTATTTCCAACCTATATCCATTGGCAAAGAATGTATCATCCATGCTTCTTTTCATAAAGTAGAGCCCGGCTATATGTATGATATCGTAATCGACCCCAAAATGGCTTTTGGAACAGGAAATCACGAAACAACCTACCTGATGATTAACGAGATACTCCCTCTTGACCTGAAAGGAAAAGAAGTACTTGATGTAGGATGCGGTACGGCCGTATTGGCTATTTTAGCAGCGAAAAAGAAAGCAAAGCGGGTAGTGGCTGTCGACATTGATGAATGGGCTTACCGCAACGCCCTCGATAATATCCGGATTAATCAAACAGCAGATATTGAAGTAATAGCGGGAGGAGCCGAACAGATTCCCCGTTTAGGCAAATTTGACGTCATATTGGCGAACATTAATCGCAATATTTTGTTAAATGATATAAAGGTCTATGTTCCTTGTATGAAAAAAGAGGCATGCCTTTTTATGAGTGGTTTCTATAAAGAAGATATACCTCTCATTGAAGATGAATGTAAAAGAAATGGATTATCCATAGTTTCATGTAGTGAAAAGAATAATTGGGTGGCAATAAAAACGCAATTCGTTGCAACGTAATTTAAGAAAGAGTATGACGTTTCTGTAAACTATCGCTCGTCTTAAACCGTTACATATATATTATAAACCATTTAAAGAATGTAGTTATGAAAACAGGAGATTCAAAATTATTAGTGGGATTGTTGATTGGCGCTGCAGTTGGAGCAACCATTACTTATTTAGCAACAACAGACAAAAAAGATCAATTACTTGATGAGTTGAATGCCCTTGCCGATAAACTGAAAGAAGGTTACCATGCCGCCGTAGCTAAATATTGCGAAGGCAAAGGGGAAGTGAAAGAAGAAATTGAAACCATTGTCGAAGAATAACCGACCAAATGGAAAAAGATGCAAGACAAGTATTCCGTGAGCTGAAAGAAGATATAACGGCTTATGCGGAATCAAAATTTGAGTTGTTTAAATTAAGTTCATATGAGAAGGCTGGTAATGTAGCCGGTCTTCTCACATATGGATTAATTTTGATCTGCCTTGCTTTATTTGCCTTATTATTTATTTTCATTTCTGTAGGTTACTTCCTCGGTGAGATATTTCATTCCATTGGATTAGGATTTGCATGTGTAGCTGGATTATACCTTATTATCATGCTTGTTGTCGTAATAATGAAGAAACGCATAAAAACAAAGGTTCTCAACGAGATAATAGAGGCTTTAACTGCTAATGATGAAAAAGAAAATGGAAATGGAAACAATAGTTAAAAGAACGCAACTTACTCCTTGGGAAAAATTGCAATCCGACAAATTATCCGCTAAAAGAAGAAGCGAAGAGGCGGCACAAAGAATAAACGACAACTTCGCTTACATGCAGGATAACATCGGTAAACTCATGCTATCGGGCATCAGTTCTTATTTGTCTCCTATTGGCACAACTCTTATGCCTCATCTCTGGGGAATGGTCAGACCTGCTCTTTTGACCTGGGGCATTGGCAAAATGCAATCATTACTCCTTGGCATATTGTTTGGCAAAAAGAAGAAAAAGTAATCTCAACAATTAATTTATGTTAGAGAGCATATTTTTTCTAATCGTAATCCAATGACATTAAAAAAACATAAGTAACTTTGTACTCGTTAAAAATCAATAACAAGATGAAACATAAATCAACGCTTTTATTATCACTTTTATTTCTGTTGATAGTATTGGTTTCTTGTGCTACTCCTTGTGGGTGTTGACGTGTATTTAACTAATGTTTTTAATAAACCAAATAAAAGTTTTATTACAATGATTAAAGTAGGTATTAACGGTTTTGGCCGTATCGGACGTTTGGTATTCCGTGCAGCTCAGAAAAGAAATGACATTCAAGTAGTTGGTATTAACGACTTGATTAGTGTTGATTACATGGCTTACATGTTGAAATACGACACGATCCACGGACAGTTCGACGGAACGATTGATATTAAGGATGGTAATTTGGTTGTAAACGGTAATTCAATTCGCGTTACTGCCGAAAAGAATCCTGCTGATTTGAAATGGGATGCTGTAGGTGCAGAATATGTTGTTGAATCAACCGGTTTGTTCTTGTCAAAAGATAAAGCTCAGGCTCACGTTGATGCCGGCGCTAAATATGTAGTTATGTCTGCTCCTTCAAAGGATGATACGCCCATGTTCGTTTGTGGTGTTAACTTGGATGCTTATGTAAAAGGTACTCAATTCGTTTCTAACGCTTCTTGTACTACCAACTGTTTAGCTCCTATTGCAAAAGTATTGAACGATAAGTTCGGTATCACCGACGGTTTGATGACTACCGTTCACGCTACAACTGCTACACAAAAGACAGTTGACGGACCTTCTGCTAAAGACTGGAGAGGTGGCCGTGCTGCTTCCGGCAATATCATTCCTTCTTCTACCGGAGCTGCTAAAGCTGTGGGTAAAGTAATTCCTCAGTTGAATGGTAAATTAACAGGTATGTCTTTCCGTGTTCCTACATTGGACGTTTCGGTTGTTGACTTGACTGTTAACTTAGCTAAACCGGCTACTTACGAAGAAATTAAAGCAGCCATGAAATCTGCTTCCGAAAACGAATTGAAAGGTATCCTCGGATATACTGAAGATGATGTTGTTTCTTCCGACTTCATTGGTGATGCTCGTACTTCTATCTTTGATGCAAAGGCTGGTATCGCTTTAACAGACAAATTCGTAAAAGTTGTATCTTGGTACGACAACGAATGGGGTTATTCAAGCAAAGTTCTTGACCTGGTTGCTCATATGAAGAAAATAAACGGATAATCTCCAATTCTGATAATTTTTCATTTTTCAGAGGCTTTCCTTTTGTGGGAAAGCCTCCTTTTTTATATCCATAAAAGAACCTTTTCTGATATAGATCATTTTTCGTGCTAACAGATGGCCTTATTTTTGCCACTTCAATAAATAAACTGTGTCATATATGATTAAGACGATATTTTTTGATTTGGATGGTGTAATTATAGATTCCGAACCTATACACGCCAAAGCTAAAAAGCTAACATTAGATGAATATGGGATAGATTACCCGATTTCACTTTTTGATGATTTTATCGGGCAAACCGATGAAGCCTTCTTTAAGCATGTTTCAGAGACATTAGATACCGAAAGACGACCGATTGATTTACTGTTGCAACGGAAACAAAAGTTATTCGTTGAGTTATTACCTGAAATGAAGTTTGTCGACGGTTTTTTGTTTTTCCATCAAAAAGTAAAAGAAAAAGGATTAAAAACCGCTTTAGTAAGTTCTACCTCTTCTTATACATTTGAATTAATAGACAAGATTTTCAATATAAGCCATTTAGTTGATTTATTGGTTACGGAAAAAGATACGGTATACCATAAACCCCATCCCGCACCCTATCTGAAAGCTTTACAAACGCTCCCCGCTTCAACCGAAACGACGATCGTAATCGAAGATTCTCCTAATGGCATTATTTCTGCAAAGAAAGCCGGGTGTAAGGTGTTTGCACTGACAACATCATTCAAAGCTGAGAAGCTTACCGATGCCGATAAGATTTTTCATCACTATTCAGCATTAGCGATGGAATTAGAAAATCCCTGATAAGTATGCTATCAGGGATTTAATTTTTATTTTTCTTTTACTTGTTTTACGAGATCTGCCAATGAGGCTTCTTCCATTATGTTATTATTCTTATTGGTGGCCATTATAAGTGTAACGTATTTTTCAAATTGTACTTTAGAGAGTACCTTTTTCATGCCGGATAAATTTTCAGCTATTACCTGTTTCATTTTTTCCTCTTCTCCTCTATTTTCTTTCTGCATTTGGATAAAGCTTTCGTTAAGCACCTCTACTTTTTCGGTCTGATAAGGCCTTAGACTCAAATAACGGTCGAGTTTGGATGTTTTAACATTAAAGGGAATTTCCTCTGCATTGGATTGCGCTACAATAGTTGTTATGCCGACAAATAATACAGCCATGACGATCATTAAACGTTTCATATTCATATTCATTTTATGAGTTAGACATAAATTAGTTGGTTGCTGAAAATGTTTCAGCCACTTTTATTCAAAACGTTTTGAAAAGTGTCACTAAAGTAAAGGATGAGTTTGTCTAAAAAAATGATCTATATCAGAAAATGGCATTATACCGAAAAAATCAAAGTATCCCGCTTCTTACCCGGCTCAATGATTCAGGCGCCATTAAAAGATACGAAGCAATATCGTTTATTGAAGCCCTTTTGGCGGCATCCGGAAAATCTTTTATAAAACGATTATACCGCTCACGGGCTGTTTCAAAACGCCAGGAATCGGCTTTATTTTGAGAAACAATCAAGCTATTTTCCAAAAGCCCCCGTAACATCGTAGCTATTTCACTGTATTCTTCAATCAAACAGCATAGTTTTCGGTAATTAATATTGTACACGAGCGTAGGTTCTACAATTGCTTCAATCATCAAATCAGTTGGCTGTTCGTTGAATAAACTGTTGATGCAATAAACCACTGTCCCTTCGCAACCAAAGTGTTCCGTCACATCTTTTCCTTTTTTGTAATAAAACTGACGTAGCATACCGGTATCTACATAGACCATATTTCGATGAATCTGTCCCTTATCCAATAAAATTTCGCCCTTCTTTAATTTTATAGGTTCCAATATCTCTGCAAGTTTCTGTAAAGGTTCGGAAGATAAATTGTTATATGGCGAAGATATCTTCCTTGCTATTTCAATATATTCATGCATCAGTTATGATTCTTTTGATTTATACAATCATCTTTCAATCTTACTAAGATAGTTATTTTTATCACGAAATATACACGATTTCATCAATAATAGTTTTAAATGAATAAACTATTTCTTTTCGGTATGTTTGCTATCTTTGACATCGGAATGAAAACTTATCAACTAATTACCGTTTTAGGGCCAACGGCATCGGGTAAAACAAACTTTGCTGTGGCTTTAGCCAAACAGTTGAATACAGAGATTATCAGTGGCGATTCGCGGCAGGTGTACCGTTCCATGGATATCGGAACAGGAAAAGATTTGTCGGATTACGTCGTAAATGGCAAACAAATCCCTTATCATCTGATAGATATATGCGATCCCGGTTATAAATATAATGTGTTCGAATATCAACACGACTTCTTCCGTGTCTATAATGAGATAAAGGCTAAAGACAAACTTCCTATCCTTTGTGGTGGAACAGGAATGTATATCGAGGCTGTCCTCAAAGGATTCAGATTACTTGATGTTCCCCAAAACCCGGAATTGCGGCATACATTAAAAGACAAATCACTGGAAGAACTTGAAATTATATTAGCGAGTTATAAAGCGCTTCATAATAAAACGGACGTGGATACAGCTCAACGAGCCATCCGGGCTATCGAAATAGAAGAATACTACAAAAGAGAAGCGCCAGCAAAAAATGAATATGCCCCGGTTCATAGTCTTATAATCGGTATAGATATCGATCGTGAACTCCGTAGGGAAAAGATATCCAGACGTTTACAGACTCGGTTAAAAGAAGGAATGGTAGAAGAAGTAGAACGTATTCTGGCAACAGGTGTAGATCCCGAAGACCTTATCTATTATGGACTGGAATATAAATTTCTAACATTATATATAACAGGTAAACTGATGTATGAAGATATGATCGCCCGGTTGGAAATCGCCATTCACCAGTTCGCAAAACGTCAAATGACCTGGTTTCGCGGTATGGAGCGACGCGGATTCACTATCCATTGGATGGATGCCGGACTTCCGACAGAGGAAAAAATATCTCAGACAAAAATGTTATTAAATTTGTACTAAATTAGAGCTTATGATAACAATAGACAAGTATAAAAACAATAAGAACTTCTTCCTCATGGCAGGACCATGCGTGATAGAAAATGAAGAAATGGCGTTGCAAATAGCTGAAAAGATAGGCGAAATAACTCATCGTTTGCATATTCCTTATATCTTCAAAGGGTCGTACAGGAAAGCAAACCGCTCACGGATTGATTCGTTTACCGGTATTGGAGACTAGAAAGCGCTGAAGATACTTCGGAAAGTGAACGAAACATTTGATATTCCTACCGTTACGGATATTCATGAATCGGTAGAAGCAGCTATGGCGGCTGAATATGTAGATGTATTACAAATACCGGCGTTTTTGTGTCGGCAAACCGATTTATTAATGGCAGCTGCTAAAACAGGAAAGATTGTAAACATAAAGAAAGGCCAGTTTTTAGCTCCTTCGGGCATGCAATATGCCGCTCAAAAAGTAGTAGATGCAGGCAATAAAAATGTTATGATAACCGAACGAGGCGTTACTTTTGGCTATACGGATTTAGTTGTTGACTACAGAGGTATTCCTCAAATGCAAAAATTTGGATTTCCGGTTGTAATGGATGTAACTCATTCACTTCAACAACCTAACCAATCATCAGGGGTAACAGGAGGAATGCCCGAATTAATAGAAACGATAGCCAAAGCAGCCATTGCCGTTGGCGCCGACGGACTATTTATCGAAACTCATCCCGAACCAGGTAGGGCCAAATCAGACGGAGCCAATATGCTACGCCTTGACTTACTGGAAAGCTTACTTTTGAAATTAGTACGTATAAGAGAAGCTATTCTATAATAACAACAACAATTATCCCAGCTTACTGATTTTTCGAAGCTTTTCTTCGTCTATTAATTTAATTTTTCGGCCGTCTAAAGCAATCGTACGTTCGGCGGCAAAAGTAGATAGCGTACGTATTGCATTGGATGTTGTCATATTCGACAGGCTGGCTAAATCTTCACGGGCTAAATAAATACTGAGAGTTGCCCCATCTTCTTCCAGTCCGTAACTGTCTTTTAGAAAAAGTAAGGATTCGGCTAAACGTCCACGAATATGTTTCTGGGTAAGGTTAACCGTACGTTCGTCGGCTATACCTAAATCAAAGGAAAGCTGACGTATAAAAAACATGGCCAGGTTTGGATTACCCATCAACAGATCCATGACCACAGTCATAGGTATCAAACACACGATGGAAGCTTCAAACGCAGATGCATTCGTTAAATAGTCTTCCTGGGCAAAATAAGCCCGGTAGCCAAAATACTGAATGGGTTTTATCATCCGGATAATCTGGCTTCTCCCGCCTACTCCTTCTTTAAAGATTTTGACTTTGCCTTTTAACAAACACATCATGTCACGAGGTTCATCCCCCTCGAAGTATATCAATTCATTCCGCTTAAAATGCTGAATAGACGAATGATTCCGGAGTATTTCACGTTCTTTTTCCGTTAATACTCTCCACACTTCTGCCAAACTGGCCGAAATATCGACCTCTTCTCTTTGCTGTCTTATCACGACTCTGTTCTATAACATGTTTTATGAAGCACAAATATATACTTTTTCTTTCTCAAAAGAAACAAATTATTTGACAAAAAGCTATTTGATAAGAAATCAAGCATTTTTATATAAAAACACAATTTTATTTTATTAAATTTGTCTGAAAGAAGATGCAAACCGTTTTGAGAAAGCATTTGGTCATATTAGTGGTTATTTCTATTACTACCGTAAGCTACCAGTTACTCGCTGAAGAAGCTTATGCTGATGATTCATTGTCGAATTCCAAATCCAAGCCGGTAAAAGTTTTTCCAGTTGATTCTATCATGAAGTTAGTGATAGAGAGCGCTGTATCCTACCAAAATTACCTTGCCGGTGCCGAAACCGAGATTTATATCAAGGGCCGTACGGAAATACTAAAGCAAAATCAACTTATACGCCTGGCGCATCATCTTTTTCCTGTAGACAGAAAAGTAAAAGATATGGTTTTCGAAATGGTTAGCGATTCAAAATTCGAACCACCCAGTATATTTGCACATAATCTCAGAGCGATAAACGGAAGTAGTATCCCAAATAGAAAAAAACAACAAGAAGTCATCAATTTCCTGAATTTTAATGTCTATGCTTCCACAGCATATAATGATGCTATTTTAATGCCGGTAGCCAAGAAAGCTTTCAAATATTATGACTTTAAACTAATGGACATAAGTGATACTACAGGATTGAAGATATACCGTATACGTTTTCTACCCAAACAATTAAGCCCTAAATTAATCAGTGGCGATTTATATGTTATCGACCAGGTATGGACAATCGACAAAATCGATATGAGCGGAAGGTACGCATTTTCCGACTTCAATTTGGTTATGACATATGGGAGGGGATTTAATCGGTTCAATCTTCCGGAAACAGCAGACTTTTATGTCAGGTATCATGCGTTGGGAAATGCAGTAGCCAACTCTTACCATTCCCGTTTTAATTATAAGTCGGTTGTTTGGTCGCAAGAAGCAGGAAACAAAAGGAAACGCAGGTCTTCTTTAGATGTTAGCAGCTATTACACACTATCGTCTGATACGGTTCCTATCATCTTGGATACCACTTATTGGCATCGTAAACGTGATATGTCTCTAACTGAAGAAGAAGAGACGCTTTATCAAAATGTAACAGATAAAAGACTACAAAAGTCTGATAGCTTAGATGATGCCCAACAGTATCTAAAGCTTACGGAAAAATTAGTTAATTCATACACTTTCGACTATAAAACTACTCAAATCAGGTATTCAGGCCTGCTAAATCCGAGCCAGTTAGGATATTCTAAATTTAATGGTATTACGTACCGGCAACGCGTACGCTTATCTAAAGATTTTAAGAATGACAGACAATTACGTCTGCACCCTGAAATCGGATTTGTATTTAAGCGAAAAGAAATCTATTGGAAGTTATTGGGGGAATGGGAATATCTTCCTGAAAAATTCGGAATACTAAGTCTTGTTGCCGGTAATGGAAACCAAACCTATTCTCATTCCATGACAACATTCATTAATGAACAATTAAAAGACTCTATTATTGATGTTGATGATTTAGGATTACAATACTTCCGTCATTATTACCTCGAACTGAAAAATCGTATCGAGCTTTTTCACGGATTCCAGTTAATAGCTGGCCTTACTTATAATAATCGATCGCCTGTAAAGAAAGTAAACAACCCAAATCTCAGCCCAGAAATATTGAATGTTGCCAATAGCGATTACAATGATTTTACCCCTACTCTCGGATTTACATACACGCCGCGACAGTATTATCGAATAGACGGTAAACGTAAATCTTATGTGTTTTCTTATTATCCTACCATATCGGTCGAATTTGCAAGGGCTATACCGGGAGTTTGGAAAAGCAAGGGAGATTTCACCCGTATAGAAGCGGATATTCATCAAAGTATATCCTTAGGACTGTTGCGAAGGCTTAATTATCATATCAGCACTGGGATGTATACCCGTCAGAAGTCTACTTACTTTGCTGATTTCCGATACTTTACCCGGCGTAATTTCCCCGACTCATGGGATGATCAGATTGGAGGTATATTTAATGTACTGGAAAGAGACTGGTTCAATGCTTCCGATAAATACGCACAGGCTCATTTTATGTTCCAAAGCCCTTTTATCTTTTTACAATTTTACAAAAAGGAGGCGTCTAAGTATGTTTTTTATGAACGTCTGTATCTAAGCCAGCTTTGGACTCCGGAGCTACCCTGTTTCACGGAAATAGGATACGGTATCGGAAACCATATCTTTAATGTTGGCGTCTTTGCCGGATTCGACAAATACAAATATCAGAATTTCGGTGTTAAGTTCGCCTTTGAATTGTTCTGATCAAAGCGGGCGTGCCAGCATAATCCCGGTACTGTTTTTGCCTTTCTGCACATATTCTTTTAAAGTAGTACTTTCAACCACCACTTTCTGCTGCAAAGAAGAAGCATGGATAAACGTCAGCCGGTCTCCTTCCCAATAGATAAATCCTACATGTGAAGTATCCAATCCCTTTACCGCCGTAGTAAAACAAACCATATCGCCCGATTGCATTTTATCTGCATAAGCCTCTATTTTATCCCTGGGTATAAAATGATAGGTCGTGCGAGCGCTGATCTCTTTTTCTTTTTGTGCTATTCTTTCTACTAACGGAGGATTTCCCTTCAATTGCCGGTAGCTGTCTGGGTAGGTAGACATAAAAGATAAATCAAACGTCAGGGGTATGCCTCCTATCTCTTTATTGATATCCCTTACTATCTTTCGTTTATCATTTACATATACCCAATCGGATGTATAGTGTAAACGGCTCAGATAATCCGAGACAATCCCTTCCTGATAACGAAGTTGCCGGAGGTTGAGGCAGAAGTTTTCAAACGAAGGGTTATCGCCTTTGATGGTACGGGATAAGGCGATTACATTGTCTACAAACGTGGCGCAATCCATTTCGCGTAAGTTCACCACTAATCCTTCCGGTTCTTTTTCCAGTGTAGATGCAACATAAGGAGTACCCAGGAAGAAAAGAGCGCTTTCTGTTATCAATTGTCCCATGGGTAATGACTTTTTCGATTTCATTTCCGTAAGATACTTATCAAAGATTGCACGATCTTTGTCTGTCATGTAGATTCCTATCTGTTGCTTACAGGCTAAGCCGGTTAATACGGCGACGCATAAGCCTAAGCTGATCAATGTTATTTTCTTCATCTGTAATGGTTATTCTTTTTTAATCTGTTCTTGTATGCAGCATATCCTGCAATTTAATCATTTCGTCCCGGTATTGGGCAGCTTCTATAAATTCGAGTTTTTTGGCTGCCTCCATCATCAGTTTCTTGGTTCGTTCGATCGCTTTTTCCAACTGTGGACGTGTCATGTACTGTACAATCGGGTCAGCTACCAAACTTGGTTCGGGTTCTATATAGACTAATTTACCTTCTATCTCTTGCTTTTCTATTAATAAGGATTTACTTGCTTTCACTACCTGACGAGGGATGATGCCATGCTTTTCGTTGTAGGCCAATTGTTTTTCACGTCTGCGGTTTGTTTCATCCATTGTCAGCTTCATGCTTTCCGTAATGGTATCAGCATAGAAAATTACCTTTCCGTTTACATTACGTGCCGCACGCCCTGCCGTTTGGGTTAGTGAACGGTGCGAGCGTAAGAAACCTTCCTTATCGGCGTCCAAGATAGCTACCAATGAAACTTCCGGCAAGTCTAAGCCTTCGCGAAGGAGGTTTACGCCTATTAATACATCGAAGAGGCCATTCCTTAAATCATCCATTATTCTGATTCGTTCTAATGTTTCCACATCGCTATGGATATAGTTGCAACGAATGCCCATACGGCTTAGGTAGGCCGTTAACTCTTCCGCCATCCGTTTCGTTAGCGTAGTTATCAGCACCCGTTCATTTGCGGCTGTACGTTGGGTGATCTCTTCCATCAGGTCATCTATCTGGTTCTTTGTAGGTCTTACATCAATAATAGGATCTAATAATCCTGTGGGGCGGATTACTTGGTCTACAACAATACCTTCGCTCTTGGCCAATTCGTAGTCGGCAGGCGTGGCGCTTACATAGATAGCTGCAGGGGTTAACGATTCAAACTCCTCGAAAGTAAGCGGGCGATTATCTGTGGCCGCCGGTAGCCGGAAACCATATTCTACAAGGTTCTGTTTACGTGAACGGTCTCCTCCATACATGGCGCGTACTTGTGGAAGTGTAACATGGCTTTCGTCTACTACCAATAAGAAGTCTTTCGGGAAGTAATCCAACAGACAATAAGGACGTTCGCCGGCTTCACGGCCGTCAAAATAACGGGAATAGTTTTCTATGCCCGAACAATGGCCCAATTCGCGTATCATTTCCAGGTCGAAGGTTACCCGCTCGCGGAGTCGTTTGGCTTCATAAGGTTTGCCTACTTCTTCAAAGAAGGCTATTTGTTTACCTAAATCCACATCTATCTGCCCAATAGCGGTGTTTATCCGCTCTTGTGTTGTGACAAACAGATTAGTGGGGTAGATATTCAATTCGCTCTGTTCATCTATTTCTCTTCCACTCAGGGGTTCAAAAGACGAAAGGCGTTCTATCTCATCGCCCCAAAACTCTATCCGGTAGGCTACACCGTCGAATGTTTCAATGGCCGGGAAGATGTCTACCGTATCTCCGTTTACCCTGAATGAACCGCTTTTAAACTCTATTTTGTTATTTACATACAAGGCATCTACAAACCGCCTCAGTAGCTTATCCCGGCTGATTTTCATTCCTTTCTCCAGATGCGTTACCTGTTGTGCGAAAGCTGTGGGGTCGGCCATACCATACAAGCAGGATACGGAAGATACCACAATAATGTCTTTACGTCCCGACAATAAAGAAGCGGTTGTACGCAAACGAAGTTTATCTATTTCCTCATTGATTTGCAGGTCTTTTTCGATATAAGTATCCGTTGTAGGGAGATAGGCTTCGGGCTGATAGTAATCGTAGTAGGATACGAAATACTCTACGGCATTACGAGGGAAGAAGGCTTTAAACTCGCTATACAATTGGGCGGCCAATGTTTTGTTATGGCTCAGGATCAAGGCAGGGCGTTGAACTTCTTTGATAACGTTCGCTATGGTAAACGTCTTTCCCGAACCTGTTACGCCCAGCAGTGTTTGAAAGGGGATGCCGCTTTTTACGCCGTCTGTCAAAGCAGCGATTGCCTCGGGTTGATCGCCTGTGGGGCTGAATGGAGATGATAATTCAAAATCCATTGTTTATACCGTTCCTTCTTTCGGCATAACAATCCAGAGCACCAGGTAGGCTATAACCCCGGAGAAAGCTGTTAATACACTTAGCAGGATATATCCTACTCGCACCAATGTGGGGTCCCAGCCTACGTAATTGGCAATGCCTTCGCATACTCCGGCAATCATTCCTTTATTTGAACGAGTTAATCTTTTATTTGTATCCATGACTGTTATTTATTATGTATAGGTACAAATCTACATAAAAAAATCTTCATAACTAGAATCCTTTATATATTAAACCAATAATTCAGCTTAATCATAAAAGTATTTGTGGCGGGAAGTCCGAACATGCGGTCTAAATTAGAACGCCATCCTGAAAGATACTGATTACTACGGTCGGACATGCGATGTTCCCATACGAAATAGAGGGTAGAGCCAGGCATGTATTCCCAACGAGCAACCAGGTTGGAACGAAATTCATTGAAACTGAAGTCGGGATTATCAAACGATATGGAGCCGGGGACGAACACTTGGAAACGCTCTTCGTAAACATTCGACCGAGTATCGGCTGCTTCTTTGAAACGACTGAATGTAGCAGTGGATGTAAAAGGCGAACCGTATAATTGCAAAGATACATCCGGGGTGACGTTTACCTGTAATTTCATGGTGAGTCCATAGGTTTCTTGCTTCATATGGCCCATGATATTAGGAGCTACGTATTGCAGGTTGTCGGTATTCCATGAATAATTAAATTGTCCCGACATATATATATGGTTTCCCAGGCGGAAAGAAAGGCTGGGCGAAAGGGTATTAAAGCTGTTATAGCCATCGGTATTGTGATCACCTGTATAGTTGAGCATAAACATCATACGTTTCGCTTTGTCGGTATTAAACGTAGCGGTGGTCTGAAAGTAAGGGTCGTAGCGCACATCCGGGCCGCCTCTCAGCAGGCGCGTATCCAATCGGTTCCAGCCGTAGATCTCATTCAGGTTGAGTTCAAAGCGGTTGAGAAACATCGTTTTCCAGTTGAAACCTATGGCATTATTAATAGCGTTGCCTCCATAATTCCATTTGTTTTCCTGCGAGAAGGTGAGGGTATTCGAACGGAACATCTTCCATACTTCCGTTTGTCTAAACTCGATTGTTGTTATGGCAGACAAGGCATCCGCCTGTTTTAAATAACCTATATCATTTAAGTCGAAGCCCGGAGATGTCCAGTTGAATTCTTCTGAGAACGACCATTTGGCATTTCCTTTCCTACCTACCTTTACATACCCTCCCGTACCGTTTAAGGATTTGCGATTCTCGTCTACCCCCAGGTAGTGTGCGGCGGAAGTCCGCTGATAATAATGAACCGGATTGTATTGCAGAAGAGCGATCGCCTGCCTGCTGCCATTCAGCGAACTAAACATTCCCTTTGCATCTATATAATATAAACGGTTATTGAAATAATGTGTATAATCAATGCCGGCTGTAAAAGCATTCCGTATCATTGCTTCTTCGAGGTAAGGCTTATCCAATGAACGGTTTACCGAAGTAAGCATACCGCCCAGGAGGATGTTTCCTTTCCAGTTCTTCTGTACCCTGGCTACCGTATAGTTCGTTAAGGGTTCTGTCACCTGTTTACTTCCTTCTTCGTCATGACGAGCTGTTACGCTTTGCACTACCCCGATTGTTACACCTTTCCGGTTCGTCCCCGTCAGTTTTAAAGCGCCGATGATAGGTACATTTTTCGAACCGATACGACGGGTGTAAAACATCCTGTCGCCGCCCGATGAGAAATCAAGTATATGCTTCCCTTCCAGAAAGAAAGGGCGCATCTCATCGTAAAACGTTTCAAAAGCTGTCAGGTTCATTACAGACGGGTCGAGTTCTACCTGTCCGAAGTCCGGATTAATCGTTACATCCAGTGTGAAATCAGACAGGGCAAACTTAGCATCCATACCGATATTCCCTCCCCAATCGTCTCCTTTCTTACCCATTACATAGGGGAGAAACTCTATGTTCCGGGGCTTAGGCAAATGGTTTACTCCATGCATCTCGCCGAATGAAAACACATGCCCGTTATTTTTTAGTGGGATGAGGCTCCAATTCTGCGTTTCGTTTTTATGGCGAATCACCCGTCGCACGTGTAGTCCCCAGATACCCTCGTTGGATAGTTGGTTATATCGCAATTGGCTGAAAGGGATACTCAATTCGGCAGTCCAGCTCGAGTCGGCCATATTTACCTGTGTTTTTCCTTCCCATACGGCGTTCCAACTACGGTTGATGGTCAATTTGTCGGTTACAATCAAGTCGGTTTTATTTCCCCCTGCATTTATATTAAACTCCGGAGCCGCCCGGTAGTCGTGGTAAGTATCGAAAGCTACGCTTATCAAATCACCCAGGCTATTATCGTCTCTGTTTCCTATAAAACGGATGATCTTTTCCGGTTCACTTTCTCCACAATACACCCCTATAAATATGTACTTATCATCATACAATACTTTCATCCGGGTGGGAGAGGTAGTAGGAAACCTTTCATTCGGACTAACCTGTACAAAAGCCTCCGACCATTCCCCTTGCGTCTGCCAAAATTCATCATCCAGCCGCCCATCGATCACCGGACGCATACCGGATACCTTCGTTACCTGATAAACCCGTTTATAAGCCTTATCAAAAGGGACGACTGAATCTTGCTGTGCAAAAGAGAGCACATAAGAAGAACATAAAAAGAAGAGAAGCATTTGTTTTTTCATGGCTCCGTAAGAATTGAGATAGCACATCTGCACAAACTTACGAAAAACTTCCCTGAATCGCTTATATTTGTATGCAAAACATTATATATAAGTTATGGATATACAATTCAAATACGGAAAAGAAGACTTGTTTTTACAAGTACCCGATAACAGCAAGGTTTATACAGCGGATTATCCATTGGAAAATAGAACAGCGGAAGAGCTACTACTACACTCCATTACAACTCCCGTAGGTGGCCTGCCCCTGAAACAATTGGTACAACAACGAAAAAAAGGCCACGTAGTAATTGTCGTTTCCGATATTACACGCCCCATTCCCTACCGTTCTTTCCTACCATCTTTACTTGATTCCATCATAAAAGAAGGAGTAAGGAAAGAAGAAATCATCCTGCTGGTAGCTACGGGAATGCACAGACCTTCTACGCAGGAAGAAAAAACCTATATGTTCGGCGAGTTGATTGCAACAAACTATCGGATTATCGACCATCAGGCAGAAGATGAAAACAATCTGGCCGCTTTACCCGGTAAAAGCTGGTCGGGAACAGAAGTCCGGCTAAACCGGTATTATGTAGAAGCCGGGTTCCGTATATTAACCGGTTTGGTAGAACCCCACTTTATGGCCGGATTCTCCGGAGGACGGAAAGCTATTTGTCCGGGCTTAGCCTCATTAGAAACAATACAGATGTTTCACGGATACGAATTTCTCAACAACCCGAATGCCGCTAATGCCGTATTAGAAGGGAATCCTTGTCATTTGGAAAACAGTTCGATAGCCCGCTTATGTCCGGCCGACTTCTCCATCAATATTGTGCTCGATCAGCATAAGCAGCTTCATACCATCATCTCCGGCGAACCGTTTTTGTCACACGAAGCAACGATTGCCTATTTGAAAGAAAGATGCTGTAAGGTAGTAGACAATCCGGCCGACCTTGCCATTACTTCCTGTGGCGGCTATCCGTTAGACGAAACTTTTTATCAATGCGTAAAAGGCTTTGTAAACTGTCTCCCTGCACTAAAAGAGAATGGCTCGATTATCGCATTCGGCAGTTGCACCGAAGGAATCGGCAGCTCGGAATACGAATCATTGATGAAAGCGTATTCCGGACGTATTGACGATTTTCTGAAAGATATAAAAGAAAAAAGTTTCTTTATCAAAGACCAATGGCAGTTCCAAATGCAGATACGTGTCTTAAAGAAAGTAGGAATCAACAATCTTCACTTTTACACAGCAGCTATTCCGCAGAAGGAATTGGAGCTATTATCCATTCATGCACATGCTATAAGTAAAGGGGATATGGCTGCTGCAATTCAGTTGCAGATTAATGGAGCCGTCGCTTTGGGCAAAACAATCGCCGTCCTGCCGGAAGGGCCTTATTGTTCGCCTGTTATTCCGGATATTGCAGGAAAAAGAGATGCCTACCTTTTTTCAGAAAGATAAGCGTCTTCTCAAAAAAGGTAGGCATGAAATTTTTAACACGATATTAGTGTCATTTTTCATGGTAATGTCGAATAATACGTAAGAATTGCGTTATTGTTCGTTCTATATTTTGCAAAGTAAATTTTTTATTCATTGCTTGTTGAAGAGTAACGGCTCCGGGTTGTATGGAGAAAACCGATAAAAAGCCCTGTCGGTTCAAAGCTTCTGTTTCTTCAATTGATCCGCCAATGGCTATGACCGGGATAGACTGTTTTCGGGCTGCATGAAGTACGCCACTCGGCGTTTTTCCCATGCCGGTTTGTTTATCTAATTTACCTTCTCCGGTAATAATCAAGTCAGCTCCTTTTATTATTTCTTCAAATGATAAAGCATCCAGTACCATTTGTATCCCCGGTTTGAGCGTCGTCGGAAGAAAGGCGAGAAAGCCGCCGCCCAATCCTCCGGCTGCTCCTGCTCCGGGAATAGCATCAATGTCTTTATTCTCTTGTTGTCTGATTACGGAGGCAAAATGCTTTAGCCCGTTATCCAATACCTGTATCATTTTATCGTCTGCACCTTTCTGGCGAGCATATATAAACGCCGCTCCATTCTTTCCGGAAAACGGGTTGTTTACATCACAGGCAACCGTAAATGTCGCTTCTTTTAATTGAGGCAGCGCTTGCGAGGTATCTATGGAACAAATATCTTGAAGAATCCTTCCGCCCTGTTTTAATTCATTTCCTTCTTTATCCAAAAAACGGAAACCAAGTGCTTGGAGCATTCCTGTGCCGGCATCGTTTGTAGCGCTTCCTCCTATACCAATCAGAAAAGACCGACAGCCACGTTCCAGCGCGTCTTTTATTAGCTCTCCCGTTCCATAAGTTGTAGTTAATGAGGGATTCCGTTTATCTTCGGGCACTAAGAGCAATCCGCTGGCAGAAGCCATTTCAATTACTGCTGTCGTGCCATCTCCCAATATACCATATTCGGTATGGATGAGATTCATCAGTGGGTCATGTACCTGACTGGTTACCATTTTTCCATCCATAGCATGTACCAACGCTTCTGTTGTGCCCTCGCCGCCGTCGGCAACAGGTATTTTTACCACTTCGCAATCAGGAAAGATTCTCAGAATGGCTTTCTCAGCACTTTCTGCCACCTCCAAAGAAGTAACAGAGCCTTTAAATGAGTCGGAAGCGACCACTATTTTTTTCATCCTAATAAACGGATTCGATTTAAGAAGGGAATGTGTTATACTATTCCCTTCAAAGCCTGTTCTAACTGACGGATATCTTCATCTGTCGTATCCCAGGAGGTAACAAAGCGGACTTCGCTTATCTCTTCGTTCCAATAATAGAAGAAGTATTTTTCCATCAGCTTTTTAGCCGCTTCTGCGGGCATAATAAGGAAAAGCTGGTTTGATTCTATTTTTTGTGTGAATTGAATCTTTGGATATTGTTGTAGTATTGCAGCTAACTTTTTGGCTTGCTGATTTGCCTTCGTCGCATTTTCCAACCATAGATTGTTTTCTAAATAGGGAATAAATTGTGCTGATAGATAACGCATCTTAGAAGCCAACTGGGCGGATTGTTTCCTGAAATAATGGATATTTTCCGTTATCTCCGGCCGAAAGGATATAACCGCTTCTCCCATCATCATACCATTCTTTGTTCCGCCAAAGCTCAGGATATCCACACCGGCGTCTACCGTCAGTTCTTTCATTGTGCAGTTCAGATAAGCGCATGCGTTGGCCAAACGGGCGCCATCCATATGAAGATACATATCGTGGGCATGCAATAGATCAGCTATCGCTTTTACTTCTTCGATTGTATAAACCGTTCCCAACTCCGATACCTGTGAAATATATACCGTTTTCGGTTGAGCATGATGGCAAACGCCGAAGTTGTGCAGATGCGGTTTGATTTGTTCCGGCGTAAGTTTACCGTCTTCTGTTGGAATGGCTATAATTGTACAACCCGTCATCCGGGCAGGCGCACCACATTCGTCTACATAAATATGAGCTGTTTGGGCGCAAATCACACTATGAAATGAACGGGTTACTGCTTGTAATGCTACCGAATTAGCTCCCGTACCGTTAAAAACAAAGAAAGGGGAAGCCTTTTCTCCAAACACTTCTTTTAATTTTTCTGTCGCCGCAGATGTCCAATAGTCATCACCATATCCTACAGCATGGTCTTTATTTGCTTTGATTAGGGCATCCATTATCAAAGGATGCACTCCCGAATTGTTATCACTGGCAAAACTTCTCATAATTTTTATTTTTAGAGCCTAAAGGTAATTATTATTTCATAAAAAGGCTGTCTCCGATAAATGGAAACAGTCTTTAAATAGGTAAAAAAAACCAACACTATTTTAGTTTACAATCCAGTTTACATTCTGTACAAGTGCACCTTGCATCGTGTTAATCTGTCCACAGGGAATGGGTAGTGTCACCCATTTTCCTGATACGTTTCTGCTCTGTCTACGCTGCTCTGGCGTACTTCAGGATCCAACCCTGAATAGCCTGTCAATATAAATACGTTAAACACCTGCCTATAGATACGTATTCTTCCGGATTGGCTACAGGATGCCAGGAGTTGTCGCGGCGATCTTTTGAATAGTTACTTTGTAAAGCGCCATAGTGCGTATAGAATTCATGCCTTCGGCAGCTACCACAGCTACCGAACCGGTGATGTCTTTCTTCGCTTGTGTACCATAATAGGCTACTGTTTTTTAGGCTGTTAGTTAAAGTAAGGAGGGTTTTCTTCAGCCTTTATATCCTCAACACAACAACAGAAGTATACCTAATCATCATTTTTTTTCGTCTCTTTTTAAGAGATGGGGAAAAACGATTACTTAAAGACGCTAATTTTCAATTCTTTATTACATGTTTTTTCTCTAATTCTATTTTTTTAGTTTAATCCTTTTTAAAGATAATCCCGACATACTCCCAACGCCAAACATCTACTTGGTGATATTCTTTCATGTCCAAATAAAATGAACCAAATATCTATTTCACCTAAAAGCAACGAAATTTCAAATTATCATATTGATTATAAAATAGCAATTATAATAATAAATAGTTAGTAATTTGTAATATATTATTTTTTATACGTCGTTAATTATTGATAAATGCGTTTATTTAGTTATTTATAAACTTCTTGAAAATCGATTATTTCCAACCATACCTTATTATTGATCCAAATAACGTCTGAATTTGCCAGGTATTTTGATAGTTCACAAATAGTTAAAAAAATAAAAACATTTAGTGTATTTGTATGTTCAATCGCTTTTATCATGACGGCGAATTTGCAGCCAATTTGAAGGCGTAAAAGGTTGTGCAAAGTATCTGCTGAAAGCCCCATTCGTTAAATAATTTCATACAAATCAAGAACTCCCGTTTTCAGAAATGACATGAGAGTTTCTTTTTATCCTTTCAGTAGGAAAAGAAGCAATGGCATATATTCTTTAAGATCTTCCCGCAAGATTTTTAATGCTTGGGAAATACGGTAAGCAATCGTTTTAGAAGAAACGTTCATCTTTACCGCAATATCGTTATAAGTTTGATTTTCAAAACGATTCAATGTAAAAGCAATCCGGTAATCTTCCGGAAGGTTTTGTATAGCCTGGTCTAATTTAGTCATCATCTCATTTCCGATATACATATCCGGGTCTTCAAATGGTTCTTCAAATGTAGCATATAAGCTCTCATGTACCCGTTGTTTAATCTGTTTGTGCGAAAGACTGTTCAAACATTTGTTCTTTACAATTGTAAATAAGAGAGTTTTGACAGACATTTCCGGTATCAGCGCTTTCCGGTTCTCCCAAAGCCACATCATCACATCTTGCACAATTTCTTCACACTCTTCCCTTTCTTCCACATACTGCGAAGCAAAAGCGCACAATCCCTTGTAGAAACTCTTGTAAACAGCCTCAAAAGCCTGTTCACTACCTTCTTTTAGCAGGCGTGTAATAAGTTCATTATTCACTATTTGATTTTTATTATCTTCCATAGTATATGCAAATCTATATTCTTTTTCTGTTTTTTCAAAACAATTTATTCATCAAAAAAAGAATATAAACCAGAGATGCCTTCAAGGTGACGAATAACTACATTGGAGTCAACCTGGAAAAAAGCATTGTGATCCTTCCGGGAAATTATTACGATGCTTTTCCAAAACCATTATGATGCCTTTATAAAACTATTATAATAATTTTCTCAAGCCATCACAATGATTTTTTCGCAGGTTTAAAAAATAAAACAGATATTTATATTTTGTGAGGTTACTTCCGAAGAAACGACTACCTTTATCACTTATAACATTAATTTATTTCTAATATGGAAAGAAAATACATTTTTGTATTATTACTCTCTCTTGTGTATACGGGTATCTTCGGTCAGAATACAAATCAAAAGACGGATACCAAATGGTTTGAAGACGCCCGTTTTGGAATGTTTGTACACTTTGGGCCTTATAGTGTATTAGGCGCCGGCGAATGGGTAATGAACAGTCGTCCGATTAAAGGAAGCGACTATTTACGCTTACAGGATTTTTTTAATCCGATTGGATTTGATGCAAAAGAATGGGTGAAGATTGCCAAAAATGCCGGGATGAAGTATATTACATTTACTTCACGTCACCATGATGGATTCAGCAATTGGGATACTAAACAATCTAATTGGAACATTATGAATACCCCTTATGGAAAAGACTTGATCAGACAATTGGCAGACGAATGTCATAAAGAAGGCATCAAACTTATTTTTTATTATTCGCTGCTTGACTGGATGCGGACAGATTATCAATACGAAACCGGACGTACCGGACAACGAGCCGGACGTACGGAAAAAAGCAACTGGAATGCTTACCTGAACTTTATGAAAGCGCAATTAACCGAATTGCTTACCAACTACGGACCCATTGCCGGCATTTGGTTTGATGGCCATTGGGACCAAACAGAAGATGAAAACCGAACTGATCACTCAACACATGTAGACTGGCATTATCCCGAAATATATGCTTTAATACATAAGCTTCAGCCCAATTGTCTCATTGCCAATAATCATCACCTGCCTCCATTTCCCGGTGAAGATTATCAGATTTTTGAAAGGGATGTACCCGGAGAGAACAACGCCGGATTCAGCGGCCAAGAGGTATCGAGACTACCACTGGAAACATGCCAGACTATTAATGGCTCATGGGGATTCAATATTACCGACGACAGATATAAACCTGCCAAAGAATTATTACATTTGCTTATCCGAACGGCTGGTACAGGCGCCAATCTATTACTGAATGTCGGCCCTATGCCAAATGGAAAAATACAGCCGGAATGTATTGAAAGGATGCAACAAATAGGAGATTGGCTGAAAAAATATGGTTATACAATCTATGAAACCCAACAAGGATTTGTAAAACCTCAGGAATGGGGAGCTACTACTAAAAAAGGAGAAAAAACATACTATCTGCATGTTCTAAATAAAGAAACAAAAATAATCGCGCTAAACATACCCAATATCAAATCGGCCAAATGGGTAAATATAAATGCAAGCCTTACATGGAAGAAGGACAAAGAAACCGGCTATGTAATGTTTATTCTCGACGGAAATACGCTTGATGAGGTAGATTCCATTATTGAAGTACAAATAAAATAAAAAAAACTTTCATTCATAAAACATTAATATTCAGTTAATTTATTTCAAAAAGCAATTTTTCTTCAAAAAAAATTGCTTTTTTGTTTAGTACATTTTTTTTCTGAATTGTATTAATAATAGAAGCGAATTCAGAGATGAATGTAGATGACAACATATTAATACAATACATAGACAACACGCTATCGGAAGGCGAAAAAGCGCAAGTAGAGACTTGGTTAAAAGCTTCTCCCGAAAACGAAAAAATATTGGAACAAATGTACTTTGTACTACAACTTACCCAAAAGGTAAAGATTATGAATACAGTAGATACAGAGAAAGCATTTGCTCATTTTAAAGCAAAAAGGAAAAGACAAGTCAGTTTGGGTGTTTCATGGTTAAGTTTACAGCGTATTTCAGCTATTTTATTTGTCCCGTTGTTGGTTCTGTCAGGATATTTATTATTGCACAATAATGGAAAAGACAGATTAAGAATAGTTGAAATAAGCACAAATCCGGGTATTGTTTCGAATTTCAACCTGCCTGACGGGTCAAAAGTATGGCTCAATACAAATAGTTCTTTGACATATACCGATAATTTCGCAACAGGTGAACGACTTGTTGAACTAAAAGGTGAAGGATATTTTGAAGTAGTAAAAGATGTCGCAAAACCTTTTGTTGTAAACGTTGGATCGTTTTATTCAATAGAAGTACTGGGAACGTCATTCAATGTATTGGCATATCCGGAAGATGAGGTTGTTGAAACGACCCTTACGAACGGTTCCGTAATGATTAAAGCAGCAGCAAAGGATGGAAACCGTATTACTTGCCAATTAAAACCAAATGAGAAAGCCGAATATCAAAAAGACAGCAAACAGTTGGAAACAAAACAAGTTAATGCGGATGTTGCTACCGGATGGATTAATGGAGAAATCATTTTCAAACAAGAATCGATGAGTAATGTATTAAACAAATTAAGCCGTCACTATAATGTAGAATTTGATGTAAAAGACCAGAAAATAATGGAAGCTGTTATTACTGCACGATTTAAAGATGAACAACTATCGCAGGTAATGGAATATTTAAAAGCTGCTTCGGGAATAAAATACATCATACACAAACCAACTATTGACGGTAATAATAACAATGCTATGCCTATGGTTGAAATACATAAATAAAATACCAAAAGTGATAAAAAGCATGCGGAAGAATATTCCCATACTCTTCCACAACAATTTAAAAAGCTGTTTTACAGCTTGTAAATAACTTTATTATAAATTAATTGCATTACAAAAATAGGAATAATAATATTACTTTAAAATTATTTGTATGAAAAGTTTTATACTTTTCCAAGAAAATTTTTAATTGATGTTTGAATGTAATTCACATGTAGCCGGTATTGTTTTAAATAGACTAATTTGCACATCCTCAAGAACCAATATATTTACATTCCCTTTTAGAAAGGATGTCCATTAGAGACATTGAGAGGGGCTGCCCTTGAAGGGTCGCCTCCCTCTTATTTTTACATTTTGAAGATATAATTTTTATAAAGTTATTCGTACCTTTGGCCGGAAACTACATTTTCTAAAAGACTATAATTATGATAAGATGAGGATGATATTGATTGCTTTTCTACTTTACCTGACTTTAGTGTCGGAAATCTATGCACAAAAAACAACACTGTCTATAAATGTGCATGACTGTCCTGTCTACAAAATACTGGAATTATTAGAAAAGCAAACTTCATTTTCTTTTATTTATGATGCAAATCTTGTGGATGTATCATACCGGCTTTCTTTACAAGCGCAAGAAGAAGACCTATTCAATATCTTAAATAATTTATTTAAAAACACAGATATAGCTTACGCCGTTATAAACAAACAGATTATTCTAAACAAAAAAGAAAATATCGCTTTCTTTAATCAACAGATAAAAGAAATAACCGGTGTAGTGAAAGATGAACAAGGCGAACCGGTAGTCGGAGCCAACATTTTGCTAAAGGGGACAACATCCGGAACCATGACAAATGCATATGGGGAGTTCCATTTAAAGATACCCAAAGATTCCGTTATACAAATATCCTATATAGGGTATTTGTCTCAAAACATTATTTATAAAGGCCAACCCACCCTCGAAATAATATTAATTGAAAACAGCCGTAATTTAGACGAGGTAGTTGTAACTGCATTGGGTATCAAAAAGAGAGAAGCATCACTTACTTACGCAACTCAATCTTTTACCGGTTCGGAATTAACGCGGGTAAAAAGCGACAATTTCATGAATTCCTTATCTGGTAAGACTGCCGGTGTTTTTATCAACCGAAATTCTTCGGGCTTAGGTGGTTCTGCCAGAGTTATTATACGTGGAAGCCGTTCCATAAACGGAAACAATCAACCCTTATATGTTATAGACGGGATACCTATCTTAAACTCTACAAATGAACAAGCCTATACGGCAATTGGAGGGGCAGCCAACGCTGCAAACCGTGATGGGGGCGATGGCATATCGAACCTTAACCAAGATGATATTGAAAGCATCCATATATTAAAAGGTGCATCGGCTTCTGCCTTATATGGCTCCCAGGCAGCAAATGGAGTGATATTAATTACGACGAAAAAAGGCCGAGCCGGAGCTAAACAAATAGAATTTTCGTCGAATCTCTCGATAGACAAAGTAGTTCACCTTCCTACATTTCAAAATAGTTATGGCCGTTCCGAATCTTCTACCGGTAGTTGGGGAGACTTCGTCGGTATGCCTGCTTATGATAACCTGAATGATTTCTTCCGTACCGGTATACATGCAAACAATTCTTTATCAATAACATCCGGAAACGAAACGCTGCAAACATATTTTTCTTACGCTAATACTACAACACAAGGCCTTACCGAACATAGTACGATTAAAAAACATAATATCAACTTTCGTGAAACAGCAGGTTTGTTCAATAACCGACTGATAATAGATGGTAATATTAATCTGATTCTCCAGAATGTAAAAAATAAACCTTCATCCGGTGGTATTTATATGAATCCGTTATCCGGTTTATACACCTTTCCGAGAGGTATGGATATATCGCCTTATAAAAAAGAATATGAAGTTTTTAACGAAGATAGAAATATGCCTGTACAGAATTGGTTTACCGAGATTACAGATTATGACCAAAATCCTTACTGGCTGACAAATCGTGCACAAAGTAAAGATAAGCGTTCACGTGCAATAGCGGCATTCACTGCTTCTATAAAAATAACAGACTGGTTCACTTTACAAGGACGTGGAAACATTGATTATATTGATGATAAGTTCCAACAAAGAATATATGCCGGCACATCACCGGGACTGGCCGGAATGAATGGACGTTTTATCAATTATTCTTATCAGGAAACGCTTCTTTATGGAGATATTATGGCTACATTCAGTAAAAATCTTGATGGTTTTTCTCTGCAAGCTGTAATTGGGTCGAGTATTTCAGACAACCGGGTCAGCTCATTACGTTTAGATTCGAAAACCGCATCCTTATACTATCCGAATGTGTTTACTATTGCCAATATCAATATGTCGACAAGTGCATTTATTGACGAACGCGACGATGATCGCCGACAGTTACAATCTGTCTTTTTTACAGCACAAACAGGTTATAAGAAAAGTGTTTATCTGGATCTGAGTATGCGTAATGATTGGGCATCAACATTGGCTTTTACCAAAAGTCGACAGAAGGGGTACTTTTATCCTTCTGTTGGTTTGTCGTGGATTCTAAGTCAAACAATCTCCTTGCCGAAATGGGTCAATTATGGAAAAATAAGAGGTTCATGGAACAGAGTTGGGAATGATATTCCTTTATATATGAGCTCTACCGTATCACATATCGGAGCCGGAGGTGCCTTGCTTCCTAGTGATATCGCTCCATTCGGGGATTTAAAGCCTGAAATGAGCACCTCTATCGAAACCGGTATTGAGTGGAGATTGTTTCAAAACAGATTATTTCTTGATTTTACTTACTACAAAACAAATACCAAAAACCAGTTATTTACACTTCCGTCGTCAGCCGGAGCTACTCATAAGTACTATGCCGTCAATGCAGGTAATATCCAAAATCAAGGCTTGGAACTCACCGTAGAGGGTACACCTCTTATAAGCTCCGATTTTATCTGGAAAATAGCCATTAATTATGCACGGAACAGAAATTTGGTGAAAGAATTACACAAAGATCTTCCCACCTTTATATATGGTGATGAAGGTTTTTCTTCAAGCTATTCCATGCGTTTGGTGGAAGGCGGCTCATTTGGCGATATCTATGGAAAGGCATTTGACAGAGATGAAAAGGGAGCTATAAAATACGGGGAAAACGGTATTCCTCTTGTTATCGGAGACGGCAATACTATAAAAGTAGGAAACAGCAATCCTGATTTTATGTTGGGCTGGAACAATACATTTACATATAAGAACTTTACTTTTTATTTCCTGATAGACGGACGTTTTGGCGGCGATGTTCTCTCTCAAACACAAGCTATTTTAGACCAATATGGCGTTTCCGAAAAAACCGGAACAGACCGTTCTGTCGGTTATGTTGAGCTGGAAGGCCATAAAATATATAATGTGAAAGATTTTTACGAACAGATTGGCGGACGTAGCGGAGCCACTGAATATTACATGTATAATGCAACGAATATCAGGCTACGGGAATTGTCTTTAGAGTATTCATTTCCAATGAAATGGTTAAACAAAACGAAAGTAGTACAACAGCTTCAATTATCTCTTACTGCAAGAAACCTGTTCTTTATTTATAAAGAAACTCCTTTTGACCCGGATGTGGTATTATCAACCAATAATAACAATCAGGGAATTGATATCTTTGGTATACCTTCTACCCGAAATTTCGGACTTAATCTGAAAGTGATATTTTAACTTACACCTTGTCTAAATCATGAAACACGCCTATATGTTATATCTCGCCTTATTTAGTACAGTATTATCATGTACAAGTCAATTTGAAGGTTATAATACGGATGATACCGGATTTACGGAAGAGCTACAAGATTACGATTTCAACAAATATGGTATTCCTATTTTAATTGTGCAACAAGGTATTTATTTTAACCATGACTGGGGTGGCGGGAAAAACTGGACTTTTCAGATAATGCAAAATCTCAGTGCTGATATGTTCTGTGGATATATGCATAGTTATAATCCGTTTGTAGCTGGTTTAAGCAATACCGTTTACAATCTGAACGACGGTTGGAATGGGACTATGTGGGAAAATACCTACGGCTATATTATGACGGAAGTTAAGAAGTCGGAAGACCTGAATAGGGAAGTATTACCTGTATTCTATGCAATCACCAAAATACTAAAAGTAGAACTTATGCACCGGGTATCGGATTACTACGGGCCAATCGTTTATTCCCAATTCGGAAAGTCTATTACCGGTTCGGAACCTGATTCACAAAGAGAAGCCTATTATCATTTTTTTGATGACCTTGAAGAAGCTGTCAATATCTTGAAAAATCAAAAAGGAGACGGCAGATTTAACAAATTCGACATTCTGACGAATGAAAATAAACGCAACAATAAACAATGGATAAAATTTGCCAACTCATTACGTCTCAGACTGGCTATCCGAATAGCAACAATCGAACCGGAGAAGGCAAAGGAAGAAGCCAATAAATCGCTTAATTCCGGCAATGGCGGCGTGTTGGAAGAAACAGACGATCTGATAGCTGTTTCTTCTGTTAATACCGGTTATTCCAATCCATTAGGGGAAATCAACCAAGCTTGGCGCGAAGCGTCTATGAATGCCAATATGGAATCGATATTGACAGGGTATAACGACCCCAGGATTTCAAAATATTTTGAACCTGCGACCGGTGAAGGATATGCCGGTCAGTACAGAGGGATCAGACAAGGTACGGGCTACAACCACACAAGATATATAAATCATTCCGCACTCACCATAAAACCATCCGGTAACGCTACGCTTATGACTGCATCGGAAGTATGGTTTCTACGAGCTGAAGCCGCCTTGCGAAACTGGACTACAGAAGACATCGAATATTGTTATACAAAAGGAGTTGAAACTTCTTTCAACCAATGGAGAGTAAAGAATGTTTCCGAATATCTGAAAAGTGATGCCACCGCCGCCAACTACATCGATACATTCAACCCCGCATATAATATCGAAGCAAGATGCAACATATCCCCCAAATGGGAATCCGAAGCATCCGATGAAATTAAATTGGAAAAAATAATTACCCAAAAATGGATTGCGATGTTCCCCGAGGGATGTGAAGCTTGGGCAGAACAACGCCGTACGGGATATCCCCGCCTTTTCCCTGTCCTCGTAAATAGGAGTGAAGGTAAAATTGATACGGATCACATGATTCGCCGTTTAAATTTCCCGGTAGGAATTATGAGCGCTAATCCTGCCCAGTATGAAGCCTTATGCAAAGAATTAAATGGTCCGGATACTGGTGGAACACGCTTATGGTGGGACACCGGAAGAAACTTCTGACAAAGATCCATTTTGTCGGATGAATTCAAAAGTAGATTGGTCTGAGAAATGTAAACTGTCTGCCACTTGCTGTACAGTAATAACATATAAGTTTATTTCGTTTTTCGACCAACAAATATACATTTTTATCCTACAAATCTGTAAATCCTGCTTTGGGCGCATTGATGTTGGAAGCTTTCGGTACCTTTGCGTAATTTGCGGTTGGTGTGAATATTCTCAAATTTGACGAATCATATAACAGAATAAACCATTTCGGTTTCTTAAATTTAGTAGAACTTTGCCCTCAATAAATAACATTTTAGCAAATAAGAATGTGAACTCTTTTATATCACTCATCGAAAATAATCCGTCATTCGTCGGGAATAACTTGTAAACAGACGAGTTATATTCTTTGAGATATATTCATTATAGTACTTTTGTCATGTAAGTTATTTAATATTTATAACAAATCTATTTTAAATGAAACGATTAGAATTTAGCAAAAAGATGATGTTGGCAGTATTGATGTTACTGCTATCTATGGTTTTCATTCCGATTGAAGCGCAGGAGCAACCGATAGCGCTTAGCTTGGAAAAAGCGCTCGAGATTGCGATGAGCGAAAATCCAACCGTCAAGGTCGCCGAACAAGAAATTGAAAAGAAAAAATATGCTAAAAAGGGAGCATATGCCGCTTTGTTTCCACAAGTTAATTTTGGCGCCGATTATTCACGCACTCTAAAAAAGCAAATTGTTTATTTTGGTGAAAGTGGTGGTTTTGACAAAATGTTCGATCCGTTAATTAATGGAGCTGAAAAACTAATATCCGGTTATGTGCCGGACTATAAACCTGGTTCTTTAGCAGCGGCTATCGGAGAAGCATCGCAAGAAGCCTCCCAGGGGAGCGGAAGCTCTGATGGAGGGATGGAAATGGGCCTTTCCAATAATTGGAGCTTCGGTTTTACAGCAGGTATGCCTTTGATAAATGCCGCCTTATGGAAAAGTATATCTATTTCGGGACAGGATGTGGAATTAGCGATAGAGCAAGCTCGTTCTTCTAAAATAGACCTGACTAATCAGGTAAAAAAGGCTTACTATAGTGTGCTTTTGGCGAATGATTCATATATCGTATTTAAGGATAGTTATGATAATGCGATGGAGAACTTTATGGATATCAAACAAAAATACGAACGAGGTTTAGTGGCCGAATACGATTTAATCCGGGCCGATGTAGCTGTTAAAAATGTTGAACCTAACATGCTGCAAGCTGAAAATGCAGTCAGACTGGTAAAATGGCAATTAAAAGCTCTGCTAGGAATGGACTTAGATCTGCCGATTGAATGCGACAGCAAATTAACCGATTTTGAATCGGAATTGTTTGGAGATTATATGACTGCTGCAGCAAACGCTTCGCTGGATGATAATACAAATCTAAAACAACTGGATATACAAAATGAACAGTTGAGAAACACACTTAAACTACAGAAATTCGACTTTATTCCTACTCTTTCCCTCAGTGCGACATACAATTGGAATGCCATGAACGAAAATTTTAAATTTAAAGATTATAAATGGAATCCCTATTCAATGGTAGGCGTTTCTCTTTCTTTTCCAATATTCACAGGAGGAAGCAGGGTGCAAAAAGTCAATCAGACAAAAGTAACAATTACACAATTACAATTACAAAAAGATGATTTGGAACGCAACCTGCAATTGGTTGTAAGGCAATCGCTAGACAATATGAATACATGTATTAAACGATACGGCGCTGCCCAAAAAGGCGTTGAACAGGCCGGACGAGGTTACATGATTGCACAGAAACGTTATGACACAGGTGCAGGAACATTGTTGGAAATGAATGATGCCGAGCTTGCGATGACACAAGCTAAATTAAACTTTAATCAAGCTATTTATGATTATGTAGTAGCTAAATCCGATTTGGAAAAAACATTAGGTAAACAAGCAAAGTAAGAATGAAAACAATAATAAACCATAACGATAGGATGAAAACAAGCAACGTGTTTAAGTTCATACCGGTAATAACAGCATTTGCTCTGGTATCATGTGCCGGCGAGAAGAAAGAAACAACTACGGTTGAAGAGAAGGTGAAAGTGAAAGTGGAAACTGTTCACAAACAAGAGGTGGAACAATTAAGTGAATTTACGGCTACTGTTCAGGCGAATATAACAAATCAGATTGCTCCTCAATCTCCTGTGCGTATTCAGAGGTTGCATGTAGAGATAGGCGATCATGTAGGAACCGGGCAATTATTAGTAACTATGGATGATACAAATCTAAAACAGGCTAAGATACAGATGGACAATCAAGAATTGGAATTTAATCGTATTGATGAATTATATAAAGTGGGAGGTGTTTCCAAATCGGCTTGGGATGCCCAGAAAACAGCTTTGGATGTCAGCCGTACAGCTTATAAAAATTTACAGGAGAATAATCAATTGTTGAGTCCTGTAACCGGTATCATTACTGCCCGCAACTACGATAACGGAGATATGTATGCAGGTACTCCGGTATATGTCGTTGAACAGATACGTCCGGTAAAATTGATCGTTAATGTGTCTGAAAGCTTCTATACGCAAGTAAAGAAAGGAATGGATGTTACTGTCAAACTGGATGTATATGATGATGAAACCTTCCAGGGAAAAGTATACCTCGTATATCCAACGATTGATCCGTCAACCCGTACATTTGCCGTAGAGATCAGGATTAATAATAATGATGAAAGAGTACGCCCGGGGATGTTTGCCCGTGTTACAATGGACTTTGGTATATTGCAGCATGTAGTAGTTCCCGATCAAGCAGTTGTTAAACAAGCCGGTTCGGGAGACCGTTATGTTTATGTGTATAAAAACGGAACTGTCGGTTACAATAAAGTAGAGTTGGGACGTCGAATGAATGATAGATACGAAGTTGTCTCAGGCATAGAAGATAACGACCAGGTTGTTGTCACCGGGCAAAACCGTCTGACAAATGGAATGCAGGTTGAAGTTGTTAATTAAGTAAATTAGTAGGTATGAGTTTATATGCAAGTGCGGTAAAAAAACCGGTCTCTACGGCGCTTATATTTGTTGCTGTAGTTATTCTGGGACTCTTTTCCCTGACTAGGTTATCTGTTGACCTGCTTCCTGAAATAGAGTCGAATATGATTCTGGTAATGACTGCTTATCCGGGGGCAAGTGCCGCCGATATAGAAACAAATCTTTCAAAGCCTTTAGAAAACGTTCTTAACAGTGTGAGCGACCTGAAAAATATTACCTCGCAATCGAAAGAAAATATTTCTATTGTGACGCTCGAATTTGAATATGGTACGGATATTGACGTGGCAACCAATGATGTGCGAGATAAACTCGATATGGTTACCTCTGCATTGCCGGACGACGCCGAGAATCCCATCATCTTTAAATTCGGAACAGAGGATATTCCTATTCTTATTCTTTCGGTAACAGCCGACGAAAGTATGGACGCCTTATATAAGATATTGGATGATAAGGTTGCCAATCCTTTAGCACGTATCGGAGGTGTGGGCGCTGTTTCCATATCAGGCGCTCCCATACGTGAAATACAGGTGTATTGCGACCCTTACAAATTGGAGGCATACGGACAGTCTATCGAAAGTATTTCTTCTGTTATTGCTCAGGAAAATAGAAATACGCCCGGAGGTACAATTGATATTGGTTCGAATACCTATTCGTTACGTGTACAGGGAGAATTTACGGATGCTTCGCAAATGCTAAACCTGATAATTGGCAACCGGGAGGGAAAACCTGTATATCTGCGTGATGTAGCCCGTGTTGAGGATACAGTAGAAGAACGGATGCAGGAAGCATACAATAATGGTAAGCGGGGAGGTATGATTGTTGTTCAGAAACAAGCCGGAGCCAATTCGGTAAATATCTCCAGACTTGTACAAGATAAATTACCAGAATTACAGGCCGATCTTCCTTCTGATGTAAAATTGGGCATAATTATTGATACGTCTACTAATATATTGAATACCATTGACAGTTTGGTAGAAACGATTGGGGTGACATTTGTCATTGTAATGTTAGTTGTCTTTTTATTCCTTGGACGCTGGAGAGCTACATTTATTATTATTCTGACAATTCCGATTTCCTTGATTGCCGCTTTTGCTTATTTATTGGCATCCGGTAATACATTGAATATTATTTCGCTCAGTTCACTCTCTATTGCTATTGGTATGGTGGTAGATGATGCGATTGTAGTACTCGAAAATGTAACAACGCATATTGAGCGAGGGAGTAAACCCAAACAAGCGGCTGTATATGCTACGAATGAGGTCGCCATTTCGGTTATTGCTTCTACTCTTACCATGTTGGCGGTATTCCTGCCATTAACAATGGTAACCGGTATTGCCGGAATTTTATTCAAACAATTAGGTTGGATTGTAAGTATCATCATGATCGTATCTACGCTTGCTGCTTTGACCCTTATCCCGATGCTTTGTTCTAAAATGCTTCGTTTAGATCCGAAAAAGGGTAAATTATATGTATTATTCTTTACTCCGATTGAAAAAGCACTAAATAAGTTGGATGATCTTTATGCACATCTTTTGGATTGGGCGGTAAGGCACAGAAAAACAATTATAACCGGAGCTTTCTTTATTTTTGCAGGAAGTATGTTCTTAATTCCTGTTATTAAAACGGAATTTTTCCCTACGCAAGATAATGCCCGTATTGCTATATCGATAGAGTTACCAGTGGGAATACGCCAGGAAATCACAAGAGATTTGGCTGTTAAAATAAATCGGGAACTGACTGAAAAGTATCCCGAAATAGAAGTGATCAGTTTCAGCGAAGGACAAGCCGATACAGATAATACATTTGCTCAGTTGAGCGCTAATGGTCCGCATATTATTGAATTTAACATTTCCTTATATAGTGTGGGAGTGCGTAAAGAAAAGAGTGGAAGTGACAGAGGATTGATTGAAATATGCGAATCAATGCGTCATGTCCTGGCTGAATACTCCGAAATCAAAAAGTTTGAAGTAATGGCAGGAGGCGGAGCTAGTATGGGAAGCGAAACAGCGGTCAATATTGAAATATATGGTTATGATTTCAACGAAACGGATAGGGTTGCAGCCGAAATTGCCGAACGAATGAGAAAGACTAACGTAGTATCGCAGGTTAGTATTAGCCGTGAAGATTACATTCCCGAATATCAGATTGATTTCGACCGTGAAAAATTAGCGCTGAATGGCCTGAATGTTGTTACGGCATCCATGTATTTACGCAACCGGATAAATGGTTCTCTGGCATCGCAGTACAGGGAAGACGGCGATGAATATGACATTCGTGTTCGCTATGCGCCGGAATTTCGCCATTCTATTGAAGACCTGGAGAATATTATTATGTATAATAATTTAGGTCAGGGTGTTCGTATCCGGGATGTGGGTACGGTAGTTGAACGAATGACGCCTCCTACCATAGAGCGCAAAAACCGTGAACGTGTTATTACGATCTCTGCCGTAGTTGGCCAGGGAGCTGCGTTAAGCGACGTAGTAGCTGCCGCCAATCGGGAAATGAAGAGTATAGATATGTCATCGGGGCTAAGTTGGAGTATAGGCGGTACCTATGAAGATCAACAAGATACGTTCCGTGATTTAGGAATACTGATGGCCTTGATCATTGTTCTTGTATTTATTGTAATGGCTTCTCAGTTTGAATCGCTTATCGATCCGTTTGTCATTATGTTTACCATACCATTCGCTATCACAGGAGTCGTTCTTGGTTTATCAATTACGCAAACGCCATTAGGGGTAATGGCTTTAATCGGGCTTATTATGTTGATGGGTATTGTAGTAAAGAATGGTATTGTGATTATCGACTATATGATTCTTTGCCGCGAAAGAGGACAAAGTATCATTACAGCAGCCGTAACAGCTGGCAGATCTCGTCTTCGTCCGGTATTGATGACTACATTAACCACCGTATTAGGTATGCTTCCTTTGGCATTAGGTACAGGTGAAGGTGCTGAGATGTGGCGTTCAATGGGTATGACTGTAGCCTGGGGGCTTTCGGTTTCCACCTTAATTACGTTGGTGTTGATTCCTGTTGTATATTGTGTCTTTGCAGCGAATGGCGTAAAGCGTAAAAGAAGAAAATTTGCAAAGTTACGTTTTCTCGAAGAACGTTAAATAAATGATTAATCATTAAAATGTTATCAAATGAAAGCAGTATTTATATCATTCAATCAAGCCTATTACGAAATGATCCTGGCAATAATGGATCGCAATAATATCAGAGGCTTTACCTACTGGGAGCAGGTACAAGGACGTGGTAGTGAAAACGGAGAACCTCACTATGGAAGCCATGCATGGCCTACATTAAACTCCTCTGTTTTAACGATCATTGAAGGTAGGCAGGTTGACAATTTTTTAGATTTATTAAAGAAACTGGATAAACAAACAGAAGCGCTGGGTTTACGCGCTTTTGTTTGGAATGTTGAACAAAATATTTAAAATAATGATACCTAATGTAATTCGGTTTACGCTGATACGAAGAAAGATTATATGGTTGATAGTTGGAGCTATTTTAGCTTTAATAGGGGTAAGTGTTGAATTGTATTTGTTCGGCATACTGAAATATGGAGGTGGAAAGTTTATCCTGTTATGCCTTGTAGTTGTTTCTTGCTTTTATGCTCTCTTTTGTATTAAAAGCTTTATCCAGCTTAAAAAAGAGAAATTTACAGCTATGTACATATCCGATGAAGGAATCAATGATATTTCTACCGGAAATGATATTGGCGTTATTTTATGGAAGGATGTATATGAGATCAAAATTATGAGTGATCTGGGAAATTTTAAAGGTAAATATATTGTATTAAAAGTCCATAATCCCAACGAGTACATAAGAAGAGAAACTACTAGGAGTAAAAGGCGTACGTTAGAATTAAAATTACAATATTATGGTTCTCCTATTTGTTTTTCTAATCGAGCTTTAAATTGTACCTTTGAGCAATTAAAAGATGCGGTATATTTAAAATACAATCAATATAAAGATATGCATCCAATAAAATCGTAACATAACATAAAATAAATACTATGAACAAAGATCTGCATAAAGTATTTCTTTTTGAAAAAGATGAAAACGTGGGTTCTATGCTTCAGGAATTCATGCAAATGAATGGTTTCTCTACTGAAAGATTCACTAATTATAATGAGGCTTATAAAGCATTTTGTAATGATAAGTTCGACATTTGCCTCATCAGCCTTGAAGAAAAAATGGAGAATGGGTTCAGTTTCGCCCGGAAGATTATGGAAGTGAATTATGAAACGATTTTAATCTTTATCGGTTCTCAGCCAACACTCAGCGAATTAACACAGGCATACAAGATCGGAATTGACGACTTTATTCGTAAACATTTCATCCTGGAAGAGCTATACCTACGCATACTTGCAACATTAAGGCGTACACACGGACATAAAATGAACGATCATCAAGTTTATCGATTAGGTGGATATACCTTTGATCCGCATAAGCAGTCCCTTATGTTTGACGGAGAACTTTTAAAGATCACGACAAAAGAATGTGATTTGCTTAAATTTCTGTGCGAACATTTGAATTTGTTGGTAGAAAGGGAGGCTATTTTAAAATATGTTTGGAAAAATGATTCTTTTCATAATGCACGAAGCATGGATGTATATATGACAAAAATCCGTAATTTATTAAAAAGAGACAAAACGATTGCTGTCGTTAATATACACGGGAAAGGTTATAAATTGATGACAAATCTATGATAGTACAAATAATATAGTTATCTTTGCAGCGCTTTTTTAAGCCCAGCCTCGTGTGATGGGAAATTAGGAAGCAAGACTAATTTTGAGTAACACAAACAAATTAAAAAAATGAAAACTTTTCAATTAGAAGGAACCCCAAGAGAAGCCCTTGGAAAAAAAGCAGTAAAAGCGATCCGTAACGAAGGTGGTATACCTGCTATTTTATATGGTAACGAACCGATTGCATTGCCTTATAAGGGTAAACTAAACAAAGGTGAAACGTTAATAGAAGTTGGCGACGGAAAAGGTATTATTGTAACAAATTTCACCGTAACCAAAGAATCCGTCCGTAATTTGATCTATACACCCGAAATATTCCTTGTGGAACTTTCCCTTACAGGTAGTAAAAAAGTGATGGCTATAATTAAAGATATGCAATTCCAGCCTGTTAAAGACTCTATCCTGCATATTGATTTCCTGGAAATTTTTGAAAACAAACCAATTGTTATAGAAGTTCCGGTTAAATTGGAAGGACACTCAGAAGGTGTAAAAGCCGGGGGGAAATTAAGTCTCGAAATGAGAAAACTGAAAGTAAAAGGATTCTACAAAGATGTGCCCGAACAACTAATCATTGATATTACAAACTTAGGTTTGGGAAAAACGATACAAGTAGGTTCTCTTCACTACGACAAATTGGAATTAGTAAATGCTAAGAACGCTGTTGTATGCGCTGTTAAGTTGACACGTGCTGCCCGTGGTGCACAAGCTGCGTCTGCTGGCAAATAATCGATATACAATTTCCAAATTATACGAGGGAAGAGCGTTCTGCGAATGTTCTTCCCTTTTTATCTTATTGTAGTCATGAAATATTTAATAGCCGGACTGGGTAATTTCGAGCCGCAATATTGGGGAACACGTCATAACATAGGGTTTCGTATCGTAAATGCTGTATCTGAAGACGCCGGTTCTCCTTTTACTGAAGCTCGTTACGGATCTGTATCCAAACTACGTATTAAAAATAAGGAACTGATATTACTCAAACCGAATACGTTTATGAATCTTAGCGGGTTAGCTATCCGTTATTGGCTCCAGAAAGAGAGTATACCTATAGAAAACCTGTTGGTCGTTGTAGACGATTTAGCCCTCCCTTTCGGCACATTACGCCTGAAACCAAAAGGAAGCCATGCCGGCCACAATGGTTTGCGTAACATTGAAGAAATTTTAAGCACACAGGAATATTGCCGATTACGCTTTGGCATTGGTAATGATTTCCCTCGCGGTGGACAGGTTGGCTTCGTTTTATCTCAATTCGATCCGGAAGAAATGGAAATCATGCCCGAAAAGATTAAACAGGCTGTGGAAATGGTTAAAAGTTTCTGTCTGACAGGAGTTCAGGTTACAATGAATCAATTTAATAATAAGTAGTTAGCCGATATGAACGAAGTTAGAATAGATAAATGGATGTGGGCGACCCGTATCTTTAAGACCCGTACCATTGCAACAGAAGCATGTAAAAAAAACCGGGTAATGATTAACAACGTAAATGTTAAACCTTCGCGTATGATTAAATTGGGTGATGTAATACAAGTACGCAAACCACCTGTAACGTTCTCTTTTAAAGTAGTAGGACTAACAGAACACCGTATGGGAGCTAAATTGGTATCGGAATATCTTGAAAACATCACTCCTCCGGAAGAATATGAAATCTTGGAAATGAATAAAATTTCCGGTTTCGTAAATCGGGCAAAAGGATTAGGACGACCTACTAAAAAGGATCGCCGTGAGTTGGAACAGTTTGCCGATGATGGTTTCGACTTTGATTTCGACTTTGATTCGGAAGAAGAGTAAATTCAATGTTTTTTTACGAATCCGCAGGATAAACAATTCCTAACTGGCGACGGATTTCATCTGTTATTTCTAATGTAGCAAGTGAATTTTCATGTGAATTAATAGCTGATTCTCGTTTGCCGGACAGGATAAGATGTATAAACTCAGCCACCTCATAATAATATTCATCTTTACCGGTAGCAGCGCTTATGTCTTCCGTTGCCGATTGGGCGCTCTTACCGGAAGCAGCCTGTAAACGAGACGTAAAGACAACATTTCCGATATGATTTATACGGTCTAACGTTATGTTCCCATCTTCACCCTGTATTTCTGTTGATAAAGTAGAATTGGCTATTTTAGAATAAAGTACCGTTGCATTCATGCCGTCGTAAACAAAATTTACAGCGCCCTGGCCGTCTACACCGGAAGAAAGAACAATGCCCGAAGCATCCATCTTTTTTGGACGGCCAAATAATACAACCATTGGATAAATGGTATAAACACCTATATCCATTATTGCCCCATTTGAATATTCCGGCTTGAAAGCATTTAATACGATTCCTTCTTTAAATTTGTCATAACGAGAAGAATACTGGCAGTAACAAGCAAAATAACGGCGTACGACTCCTACCTTTTTTAGATTTTCTCTCACAGCCATAAAATTTGGTGTTAATATCGGTTTCATTGCCTCCATTAAAGTTACATGATACTTTTGTGAAGCGGCTATCATTTCCTTTGCTTCTTTTGCATTAGAAGCCAAGGGCTTTTCGCAAAGAACATGTTTACCATATTGCATACATAAGATACTTTGTGAAGCATGTAAAAAGTTAGGCGAAGCAATATAAACAGCATCTATCAACGTACTTTTAGCCATTTTTTCCAGAGAAGTAAACGTATAGGGTATTTGATGTTTAGCGGCAAAAACGTCAGCCGTTTCTTGTGTACGAGAGTAGATGGCTACTAGTTCAAAACGTTCATCTTGCCGGGCTCCGGCAATTACCCAATCCGTAATAAAGTTCGTCCCGATAATCCCAAAGCGTATTTTTTTCATTTCCTCCATTTTTTAATTACGCAAAATCAGTGTCTCATTTTCTATATGAAGCTCAGGAACAGCCGGTGCGATATGTAAGGTTAAGCAATAGTCTACCGATCCTTCCAGGTTATTAGCTTTCAGGCGAGGCAGATGATCTGTTTGTTCCATATAGCTTTTCAGATTCTGTTTATGGGTATTCCACATATCACGGGCTATTACTGCAGCATCGCTTGCTGTTTGATACCGGCCTGTTTCAACTAAGACTTCTGTTAATGCACCACCATATAACGTATCTTCTATATTTACTTTATCTTCCCAGCCCGAAGCAAGTATTATTACATTCCGCTGATATGTCAGGCAATAATCAGCTATTGCCTGCAAATTAACAAATCCGCCTATAACAACCCGGAAAGCTTCTTTGGCAATCGTAATTGCTTTTGTTCCGTTGGTCGTAGTGAAAACAATATCTTTTCCTTTTACTTTTTCCGGTGTATAATCAAATGGAGAATTGCCGAAATCAGCAAAATCACAACGTTTTACATTCCGTTCGGCACCAACCAACCAGCCCTCTTTCTTATACGCTTTAGCTTCTTCTATTGTAGCGACCGGACGAATACTACGAACCCCATTATAAAATGCTGTTACAATTGTAGTAGTAGCGCGAAATACATCGGCTACTACTACAATACTTTCAGGGTCATGATACATCGGGTATAAGGCCGGTGAAAAACAAACGTCTATTTTCATTTCCTAAAGGGTCCTTTTATCACTTCAGCTTTCAACTCTTTGTTACGAACTTTGATAAAAAAGACTGTTCCTACCTTAGCATATTCCGGTTTTACATATCCCATTCCTATCCCCTTTTTTAGGTAAGGAGACATTGTTCCCGAGGTTACTGTTCCGATAATATTCCCGTCTTTATCTGCTATTTCATAGCCATGGCGCGGGATACCTTTATCTATCATTTCAAAAGGAATAAGCTTGCGGGTAACTCCTTCTTTTTTCTGATGTTCCAGTTCCATGCGATTGGTGAAGTTCTTGCCATCTGTAAATTTGGTAATCCAGCCCAAACCTGCTTCTATCGGCGAGGTTGTATCATCCAAATCATTTCCGTAAAGGCAGAAACCCATTTCTAAACGAAGCGTATCGCGTGCACCTAAGCCGATCGGTTTTATGCCTTCTGATTTACCTGCTTCGAAGATAGCATTCCATATTGTCATCGCATCACTGGGATAGAAATATAATTCAAAACCACCGGCACCGGTGTAACCTGTATTTGATATAATTACATTTTTACACCCTGCAAATTCACCCGTTGCAAATGAGTAGTAAGGTATAGAAGATAAGTCGACCGGAGTAAGGCGTTGAAGAACCTCTTTCGCTTTTGGGCCTTGTACAGCTAATTGAGCTATATGATCCGACGAATTTTCCAATTCGGCGCCCACCGTATTGTGGTTTACACACCAATCCCAGTCTTTTTGAATATTTCCGGCATTCACAACCAACAGATATTTCTCAGGTTCGTAGTAATACACAAGGAAATCGTCCACGATACCGCCTTTGTCATTGGGGAAGCAAGTATACTGCGCTTTTCCTATAGTAAGCGCTGATACATCATTCGATGTAATATATTGAAGAAACTCCAATGCTTTCGGGCCTTTTACCCAAAACTCTCCCATATGGGATACATCAAATACTCCCACTCCTTTACACACTGTCAAGTGTTCATCAATAATACCGGAATATTCGATAGGCATATTATATCCGGCAAACTCATGCATTTTAGCGCCTAAAGCAATGTGTACATCCGTAAATGGCGTCTTCTTCATGTTGTTTTTTGTTTAAGATTTCTTTGTTAGTAATTCTATTAGTTGAATGATTGTTTCCATACTTTTTTCAAGCGACTGCACCGGAAGAAATTCATACCGCCCGTGAAAATTCAGGCCCCCGGCAAAGATATTCGGGCAGGGCAGCCCCATAAAAGAGAGGCGCGCACCGTCTGTTCCGCCGCGGATGGGCTTGACGATTGGCTGTACCCCCGCCGCTTCCATCGCGTTGAGTGCCAGATCAATGATATGCTTCTTCGGCTCTACCATTTCGCGCATATTATAATACTGGTCGCGCATGTCTAATTGCGTGCTGCCGGGATGCCTTTCGTTCATCAACCGGGTAAGCGACTGGAGCATTTGTTTTTTCTGTTCGAACAACTGACGGTCGTGGTCGCGTATAATATAATGTAGGGACGCTTCCTCTACCGTGCCGCTCATCTGGGTGAGATGAAAGAAGCCTTCATAGCCTTCCGTGTACTCCGGGCGTTTGATTACCGGCAGCCACGAGGCAAACTCAATAGCCAGCAGCGAAGCATTGACCATCTTGTCTTTGGCCGTTCCCGGATGCACATTCAGGCCTTTAAAGCTTACTTTCGCGGCGGCGGCATTGAAGTTCTCATATTCCAGTTCGCCTATTTGCCCGCCGTCAATCGTATAGCCCCATTCGCAACCGAATTTTTCCACGTCGAAATGATCGGCCCCCTGCCCTATTTCCTCATCGGGGGTGAAGGCGATCCGTATTTTCCCATGCTCCGCTTCCGGATGTTCTAAAAAATACTGCATGGCCGATATAATAGCGGATACCCCGCCTTTGTCGTCCGCACCAAGCAAAGT
>JAISDJ010000095.1 GCA_031264865.1 Tannerellaceae bacterium
CAGTCAAATTAGCCATTATTGACTGTTTTGCGCGGGGTTCCCGGGAAAACATGACGGATTCTTGAGGAAAACACTACGGAGTCTTTGCAAAAGCATTGTGATGTCTTTGCAAGAACACTATGATGTTTTGCCGGAGACACTGTGATGAAAAACCGGAAGGCTCGAAAGTCTCCGGAAAAATGGCTGTTGAGGGCTTGGAACAGCGCTGAAACAAGTTTTTTCACTCACTGTTTTTGTTGAGCAGATAGATAGTGGATGGCTGTTTTTTTATGTTGCTTTATCTATGCACGGGCTTCGTTGGCGTGCATATAGTTAATACATTCCTTTCTTTTTGTGTCATTTTATCAAACAGCAAGTACGAAATGCAGCGTGTTTTTGAGGGTTGCCCCGGGGTGGCGTGCAAATAAGCGAAACAGGGAAGGGATAAAATGACAGAATGACAAAATTTGCAGAATTTACAAAATGACAGATCGGCCGTTTTTCTCAGGAAGGCCAATCTGTCTCTATCCCCTGGCTGCGTATCTGCCGCTGAAAATCCGTTAACAATTCCGGTTTCTCTCGCACGGCACGTGGAATTGTTTTTTTCTTCAAGGCATAATGCACCAGCGTACCTACCGCTTCCCCGATGCCCCATTCCACCGGATGAAGCCTGTAACACCCATTCGTAAGATGGGTCGTTCCGATGTTTTTATTGGCGGGAAGCAAATTTTCAATCCGCTGGGGAAGTAAGGCTCCCAAAGGGATCTGGAAAGGTAACGACGGAATATCAATGTAGTTATCGCCTGTTGTGCTCGGATGTAAATCGATAGGATAATATCCTATGCCTACGCTGTCATAAAATCCGGCGGCTTTATCCTCACCGGATATTGCTTTACGGTTTTCTTTCCCTACGTGTTCTTCCAGAATGGTGAAAAGCGCTTTTATTCTGCGTGACTCGCGAATATAAGGATACTTGGCCATTCCGTCTCCGGTTCCCAAAATGTCTCCTCGGAAACGTAGTCCCGGCCAGCCCTGTCCTCCATCCGGACGGGGAACTTCCGTCTGCAGCCAGTACATGAGCGAGCGATTGAGTTCTTTCGCCTGCCCGACATGGTGGTTGAATATCTTTTCGGATGCGTCTAAATTTCCTGACATATAATCATTCTGGGGCCAGTTTACGATTGAAATGTCGCCGGCATATGTTCCGGGAATGAAGTTGTCTTTATGAATGATCCTGCGGTAGTTCCACAGGTTAAGCGCATCGCCCGTCGGCGCACCTTCCGGCTGGAATCCTAATGTCTTTACGCTTAACGTAGCCGGCTGGCAGTAAGAAAGATCTAACAAACGGCCTGCCCATGGAGGAGTTAGCGCCGGTACATAATTACGCCAGAAATCATATTGGACGGGCCGCTCAATGGTATAGTCGGCGCCTTTTATATAATCCATGGCGAAACATACCGTAAAGGCCTGCTGGTTGTTCGGATCCGCTTTTTCCGGAGCGTGCATTTCTTTTGTTTCGTGCCGGGATTCTGCGCCGGTTTGATATTCTGCTTTAGCCAGAGGTAGCAGATCGCCAAGTTCGGTTGCATCAACAAAATAAGGGGCAACGAGTATTTTCTCATTTTCACCACGTGTGTCCGTTATCTTTAACGCCCTGATCTTATCGCCCTCTATATCTGCGGCAATTGCCTTATGCTCTACCAATAGCGTTAGCTTTCCCGAACTAATATAAGGATTCAACATCTCATATAGCACCGCTAATGCAACCCGGGGTTCATGGCATAAGCGCGACACGTAGCCATTGCCCGGGTTTAAGTATTCGCGTTTGCGTGCTTCTTCCGTCAAAGGATAATTACGTACATAATAATTACGTATGGCTGCCCGAAAATTCCGGTAAAGCCTGGTCGCTCCATGTGTTTCTATCCATTGATGTTCATCGGGAGGTACGCCCTGTTGTGTTATTTGTCCTCCGATCCAGTCGGTCTCTTCCGTAAGGACAACGTTCAGTCCGTTTCGCAAAGCCGCCAGAGCCGCTGCACATCCTCCTAAACCACCGCCCGCAATGACTACATCTGCGGATAATTCTTTCGCTGTCTTTCTGTTTTTCAGCATAGCCGGATCGGCGCTATTCGTTAAAAAAGGCGGGAGAATTGCCAAGCAGCCCCCGGCAGTTGTCATTTTAAAGAAATCTCTACGTGTTACCATATGCCAGGCTTTATGTTTATTCATTTTATATTAAAGAAGGAAGCTGAACGGAAAAAGTTCTTTTTCCGTTTCAGCTATTCCTTCTATATTAAGTTTATAGGTTAATACCCCTCATTTTGAATCAGATTGGGATTACGGTCAATTTCCAATTGCGGAATAGGCCATAAATTGAATTTTTTATTCCAGAAACGATTCCTGTCGCGCACTTTTAATTTATCCTTATAGGCATCATATGTTGCTATGTTGTTTAAATCATGACGTTCTGATTTTTTGAAATTCGGAACATCACTGCCTGTCATGCCTTCGTAGCGAATGGTTGGTATCGGAAGTCCGTAGCTGGCTTGTCCGTTTTCCAGATCACCTATATCCCATCTTCTCATATCTACCTGATGCAATCCTTCGAGAGCAAATTCCACGTTCCGTTCATTGCGTACCAATTGTCTCATTTTGTTTTGATTTCCTATTCTATCTGTTGATACCCCTGGCATACCTGCACGGTTCCTTACTTGATTGATTGCGTCATAAACCGTATTATCCAACTCGTTCAGTTCGATTTTAGCCTCCGCATACGTCAAAAGGACTTCCGCATATCGCATGATTGGTACATTGCAGGATTGTGCACTGATGTTTTCTGCTACTTCATTGCTGAACTTAGCCCAGATGTATCCGGATCCGGCATTACAGAAACTAGCCCATGCGGCAGCGCTATTGATGTCTGCATTATTTTGGGAAACCCATTCGCCGGAAGAAAAATCATAAAAAGGAGTTTCGTTATCATACGCATTTATAATTTGCCGTACAACGGATCCGTTATTCACCGTAACCGTATCGCCGTGCATCCAGAGTGTTGAATGAAAACGCGGATCTCTGTCCTTTTGAGGATGCGTGGGATCGTAAAGAGGCGATTCGTCAATACGTTTCCCATCTATACACTCGTATAAATCCGCCAGCAGCATGGCCGGATGCCTTCCTGTTTGTCCGGTATTTCTGGAAACCTGGCCGAAAGCAATCACATGAATCCGTTGGGAACCCTGTTTCGAATACATTAGTTCGAACAACATTTCATTCCGTACGTCTGCTCCTGCCTGCCCGGTTATATTGAATAAATCATCGAAAGAAGCAGCCAAGCCTCTTTGCCCGATTACCTGTTTGGCCGCTTCGGCTGCAATACGGAAATAGGCTGTTCCTTTGTCTGCATAATTCAAACTTCCGCCTAACAACGCCGCACGCGCTTTCAATCCATAGGCAAACGCTTTATCTACTCTTCCTCTTTCCGTAGCAGTCCAAGGCAGATTGGCAACCGCATCGTCTATATCCGTTAAAATAAAATCGAGAATTTCCGCCTTGGAAGTTTTAGGATCCTTGTATTGATCGACAGTGACGGGAGAAGTGAAAAACGGAACATCCCCGTAAGTTGCAATCAAATTATAATAGGCGAAAGCCCTTAATACTTTTACTTCCGAAATGTATTGAAGCGCTTTCCCCCCGATACCGTCTAAATATTCACCGGAACCGTAAATAACCGAATTGGCTCTGGCAATTAAGCCGTAAAGCAGACTCCAGAATGACTGAACGCCCGCATTATCCGGGTTTAAGGCGCCTCCGGCACCGATCGTTGTATTTTCCGTGCGTTCCATCCCTAATCCTGTGTAATGATCTAAATATACATTGAACGGAACATTGTAGCCCAGATTCATGTAGATACAATTATACACACCACTTGTTCCGTTTTCAATGGCAGCTTCCGACTTATAAAATCCGGAGGAGGAATAATCCGATGATTCTCTATCCAGAAAATCCGAACAAGATGTGAAGATTGCTCCCCAGAACATCCCTGACACTATATAAAATAAACATTTTTTCATATCCATATTTTTTAGAAACGAAGATCTATACCAAAAGTAAACATTTGCATTACAGGATAAAAACTCCCATTGTTTACATAGTTTTCCGGATCATATCCTTTATAAGCATTACAAATCGTAAACAGATTTTGTCCGTTGATATAAAAGCGGAGATGATCTATCTTTAATTTACTTAATTGCTTTTTCGGCAAGTTATATCCGATAACTACGTTTTTCAAACGCATGTAAGCGCCGCTTTTTATCCAGAAATCCGATACTATGTTGTTCGGATTACTCCCTGATCCGTCAATTAAGAGGAGAGGAAATTCGGCATCTCTGTTATTCGGCGTCCAGGAGTCGAGTTGATTTTTGAAAATAGTACGCCCAACATAGAAAGGACGAGCTCCATTACCTGCATATAAAATATCCCTTTTACCAACTCCTTGCAAGAATAAAGAAATATCGAAACCTTTCCATTCAATTCCCATGTTAAGGCTATATTCATATCGAGGATACGGATTGCCGATAACAGCCCGGTCGTCATCTGTTATCTCACCGTCGGGAATCCCATCCGGGCCACTGATGTCTTTATATCTGATATAGCCGGGTTTCACATTCTCTTTGTTTCCTCCGTATACGGGCGAATTGTCTATTTCTTCCTGATTCTGGAAATATCCGTCGGAAACATATCCATACCATGAATTAAGAGGTAGGCCTTCTTTTGTGATCTGGCTGCCGATATATTCTTTTCCGTACAGGTTGGTCACTTCGTTTTTTACATCCGACATATTACCTGTTATGTAATACCCTACATTTCCTATCCGGTCTCTCCAGGTAGCTGTCAGGTCCCAGCCCTTATTTCTCATCGACCCTGCATTTTCCCACGGCGAAGATAAGCCTACATACAAAGGAATCGGGAACTGCTGCAACATATTATTTATATTACGCTCATAATAGTCAACACTGAAAGACAGGCGGAAATCGAGTAAGTTTCCGTCCAGGCCAACATTTAGCTGCGTCGATTTTTCCCAGGAAATCTTTTCATTGGCAACCTGCGTCTGAGCGACTCCGGTTCCTAAAGCTTCATCAAACCAATAGCCATATCCGGAACTTAACGAAGCTGCGTACGGGAAATAAATAGCATTCCCGTTGATTACGATATCCTGATTACCCAATGTTCCGTATGAGGCTCTTAATTTCAGGCTGTTTATGTTCTTTTTAATCGATTCGAAGAAAGATTCTTCGGAAATTCTCCATCCGGCAGATACGGAAGGGAAAAATCCCCAGCGATAATCTTTCATAAAGCGGGAGGAGGCATCCCATCTTCCATTTAATTCCAATAGATATTTATCGGCAAAAGCATAATTCATACGTGCAAAATAAGATAACATGGCCCATTCCAAACGTCCTCCGGAATTTGTAGCCGTTGAAATATCTCCGTTATTTAATTCTTCGAAACCGTCGAATTCATAGCCCTTCCGGCTTGCACCGAAACTACGGATCGTCCGCTCTTCGGTTTGCATACCTCCCAGAATTTTAAAATAATTCCGGGACATCGTTCTTTCGTAAGATGCCTGAAGATTAAATTGATTGGTTATCGTCTGACTCCAGGATTCATTTTTATAGGTGCCGGTCGCAGGATAAGATGTTTTGAATGCGCCGTTTTCATACGTGTCATATGGCTTAATAAAATAATCGGATTTGTATTCTACTTTCCGGCTGCTATAACCGGCTAATGCCTCAAACCCTTTGAAGGGATTGACCGACATGAAACCTTTTACGCCTAATTCCGGTGTTACGCCGGTATGCACTCCGCCGGCTTTGGAAACAGCAATCGGATTATCCCCGTTTTGTCCGTACCCCCATGTCCCATCATTGTTTTGACTTGAAAAAACAGGTGCAAATGTTAATGCCTTATTGATCGTTGATTCCGGTTCTTCCATGCTGGGACGTGTAACACCCGATTGCCGGATGTTCACATCGATGCCGGCTTTCATCCATTTGGTTACCTGTGCATCCGTATTCAGGCGCAATGTCATACGTGTATAATCATTGTTGGAAATGAGTCCTTCCTGATAATAGTATCCGGCATTGGCAAAAACGCGGAACGATTCGGAGCCACCACTTAAACTTACAGAATGGTTATGAACAAAGGTCTGGTCTTTTAGTACTTTTTTACGCCAGTTTGTGTCATAATAGTTAAGGTTGTCGGCCCCTTGGGTTTTGTAGATATTTATAATCTCTTCGGAATACTGGGGATCCATATCCGCATTGCTACGGGCTATGTTTACCGCTTCCATGTATTCGAGCGCATTCACCGGATCAGGCATGGAGGTCGGAGTGTTAAATCCGACGTATCCGTTGTAAGAAACTTTTACCCCTCCTTCCTGCGCCCGCTTAGTGGTGACAAGTATAACACCATTGGAAGCACGCGATCCGTAAATAGAAGCAGAAGCGGCGTCTTTTAAAATGGAGATGGATTCTATCGTATTCATGTCAATATTATTAATATCGCCTTCAATGCCATCAATTAATATTAATGGACTTGTGGATGAATTAATAGAGCCTGTTCCGCGGATGGTAATCGAGGAGCCGTCGCCACCCGGACGACCGGACGATTGTATCACTGAAACACCGGGCACTAAACCTTGTAATGCGGTGGATGTATTAGATAAACTGCGTTTAGTTAAGTCTGTACTTGTGATATTCTGTACGGCACCTGTTAAATTTACTTTTTTCTGGGTGCTGTAACCGACAACCACAATTTCTTCCAATTTCCGGGTGTCTTCTTTTAATGTGACAGGAATGATCGTTTGGTTGTTTACCTTAATTTCCTGACTGAAATAACCAATATATGAAAAAACAAGCACAGCATTGTTGGGAATATTTTCAAGAGTATACTCCCCGTTTATATCTGTAATTGCGCCGGTACTTGTTCCTTTAACGAGTACATTTACTCCCGGGAGAGGTTCTCCTTGCGTATCAACAACGATGCCCGTGACTTTCTTGCTTTGTTGAGATACGGCATTTTTATCAGATGATTTGTTTGTGAGAACAATATGGTCTCGGGTAGCAGCATAGACGACCTGTAACGAGAAAACAGTCGAGCACAAGCATACAAATAAGAGCTTTTTCAAATGACGTTTCATGATTTAATATTTAAAAATTATAAACACTTGTGAAGAAAATAAAGAAAACGATTGTCTTACATCTTGTTTTTTACCATAGGCTTATAGATTTTTAATGTGTTATTTTAATAGAATTGTATCACCTTTAATCCTCTTATTGTTGGAGCATTTGTTCTATTTCTTCCAGGGAACGACCGGTTGTTTCCGGTAATAGTTTCCATGTGATCAGCAGATAAGGGATACACATGATAGCAAATAACCAGAATATTCCCTGAGGAGCAAGGCTGGTCAGCAACCAGGGAGTTAACTGCCCGATCAGATAAGTGCCTATCCATAATGCAAAACCGGCTATCGACATAGCTGCACCGCGTACTTTGGCCGGATACATCTCCGACAATAAGACAAATATAACGGTACAAATGGAAATTGCACAGAAAAATATATAGGCCATGATAAGGCCCAATAATAATTCGGGAGGGAAGTTTGCCGATTGCCCATTCAACAGAAAATAAAAACCAATAGCTACCAGAGTGATAATCATACCTGACACGCCATAATAAACCAATTTTTTCCGTCCGATCCGATCAATCAACCACATACTCAGAAAGGTGGAAAAAACATTTACCAATCCTACAATTATCTGGAAGTCGAGTGAACTGCTTTGTGCTAATCCGGCTTCTTCAAAGAATACGGGGCCATAATAAAGCACGGCATTTACGCCCATAAATTGCCCCAGCATGGCAAGGCTTATCCCTACAAACAAAACCTTACGAAAGCCCGGTTGCAAAAGTAATCGCCAATTGCTCTTTACTTCTGCGTGAAGCAGTTCTTTTATTCCGGCTATTTGTTCTTTGGCAGCCTGCACGCCAAACAAACGGTTCATAACCGTATAGGCATCAGCCTCTCGATGGTTAATAACCTGCCAGCGGGGGCTTTCGGGGATAAAGAATAAAATAATGAAAAAGAGTAATGCAGGCAGTGTTTCCATACCTAACATGCCTCGCCAGGATTCAGTTATAAAAATAGTCTGCAACCAATATGAATCGAACGTAGCACTCATAGAATATTTCAATACCAATGAGTTGATAAAATAAGACGACACAATTCCAATCGTAATGGCCAATTGATAGAGTGTAACCAACCGTCCCCGGTAACGGGCCACCGATATTTCCGATATATAAAGAGGAGAAATAATAGATGCAATACCAATGCCAACACCCCCTGTTAAACGATAACCAACCAATTCCGGTACGGAAAAAGAAAACGCACATCCGACAGATGACAATGCAAACAATACGGCCGAGAGGAATAATACAGGCTTCCGGCCGAAACGGTCGCTTAACTTACCGGCAACCAATACGCCAACGATAGACCCAACCAACGCACAACCAACATACCATCCTGTTTGCAGGTCGTCCATTTTAAATTGAGTGGAAACTCCTTTGATTGTCCCGGAAATTACAGCCGTATCATAGCCAAAGAGGAATCCTCCCAAGGCGGCTACCGCCGAAAGGAAGATGACGTACCCCATATTTCCCTTGTTGTTGCTTGTGCCGGCATTCATACTTATTTGATATTAAAATAATCTTTATACTGATTGTACAGGTGCCCCGCCTGCAAATAGGCTGATTGCGGGCTCATAAAATGAGAAAATTCAAAGGTGATTGCCTTGTCATAATTTATACGTGCGGCAGCCTCCAGCTTCCATCTTAACTTATCGAATTTGATCGGAAAGAATTTAATAGGCATATCCCGATCGAACGACTCGGCATTTGTCCAGCATTGTATTCCATATTTGTCGGCCATTTTCTTGTTTACTGCAAAAAAAGCGTCCAGCTCATCATAATCGATATGTCCGTCTTGAAATGCACAGGCGTCTACACTCCCTTTAATTCCATCGAATATTTCAGACCATTCCTTTTCATGGTCTTCTATGGAAACAGCCTCCTCGCGGCTAATGGCTGATGAAGCGGCGGCAACGGCTTTCTTCCCGTCAATCCAGGGTGAAATTAAAGTAGGCAATCCTCCCGAAACATCTTTACACTGACGCCCCAGGCTACTAAATGCTTCAATAGCCCCTTTCGTGGCACGGCTGATTTCCTGGCTTACATACCATCCCTGAAAACTCTTGTGATGCCCATATTTTTGCCAAACTTCATCAATAACATATTTATTCGATTCTATTTCCCATGTCAAGTCGCCGGTAGCCCAATATTTCCCCGAATCATATAATCCGAAATAAAACTTCATTTCATACTTGTCGGCTAAGCGCAAATACATATCAAGCAGGTCTACAGAAGGCATATAACACCCGAATTGTTTCATAAGGTATTCGGAAGGATAGGTGATAAATTTCCTGTATCCCGAACGAATCATGATAACCGTGTCAATCCCGATTGCTTTCATATAAGCAAAATCCTGGTCCCATTCTTTTTCTCCCCAATTTTGGTGAGGGATGTCATGTGATATCTCATCCAAAAAAGTACCGGTTATTTTCAGTCCTTGCGCTTTGGGTACAATCCATTTTGTATCTGTTTCATCCCTTTGCAAAGGTGAAACCTGTCCGGTACATGAAGCTAACGCCCCTGTTGCAGCAACAGTACCCATCACTGATACCTGCCTGAGAAAGCCTCTCCGGTTATGATTCTTTTGCATGAGCTATTGTATGTAAGCTTTGCCAACACTGATATAATCCTCTCGGTACGTGAAAACAACCTTTCCACTTACCGCCTTTTACCGGCAACTGTATTTCTCCCCTGCGATTCAGATATCCGAACCATTCGGGATAATCCGGGTCTTTAAAGTGGTTCCATGTATAATCATGTACTTTCTCAAACCATTTCAGGCATTCTTTATTTCCGGTAAGCTGATATCCTTTCAGCATACAGACCAACGTTTCGATATGTACCCACCATAGTTTCTGGTCCCATTCCAATTGTTGGGGCGGATAGCCTGATCTGTCCATAAAGTAAAAAATACCGCCATATTCTTTGTCCCATCCGTAATCGGCCATTTTCAAAGAGATCTCTACCGCTTTGTCGATAATGCTTTGTTTTTTTAGCCGCACTCCTAAATCCATAATAAACCACATGGCTTCAATTGCATGTCCGGGATTAAGCAGGCGTCCGTCAAAAGAATTCGATAATTTTCCATCCGTCGTTACATTCTCAACCACCAGATTAATTTCGGGCCGCCAGAAAATATCCAATATCTCATGCAGGCATGTTTCAATCGTCTCGTCTAATACGGCTTTGTCTAATAAAGGTTCCATTTCCAACGAAAGGTTACACATAATCATAGGAAAGGCGAAATTTTTCAAATCACGTGTTCCGGCAATCGTTTTATTCCATTTGTCTTTCGGATTTACCGCACGCTTGAGAATCATTTGATAGGTTCTTTTTGCAATATCAGCATACTCCTGGCTTCCTGTAGCCCTGCTGAGTTGCCCGAATGCCATAGCTGCAAAAGTATAAGAGAAAATATTGTAAGGGGCAATTAATGGCTTTCCTTCTCTGTTTAATGAGAAATACCAATTAAACTGTCCGTCATGTCCGTGCTTTTTAAGGAATTCTCCTCCCTGTATAGCACAGTCGAGCCATTTTTGCTGTTTTTCCACTTTATTATATATGTACGAGAAAAACCAGGCTTGCCGCCCCTGAAGCCAGATAAACTTATCCGTATCGTAAACGCTTCCATCTCTCATTAAACAAGTAAAATACCCTCCAAATTGATTATCTTGTGATTTTTCGATCCAAAAAGGAACTACATTGGAGAGTAATTCTTCTTTATAAAGATCAGCTAAGTTATTAAAATTCATATTATCCTTATTTAGTAGATTCACTTTAACAAACAAGGCAAAGTTAATAAATAATTTTAACAACAAACCTATTTTATCCCGATAAATTTATAAACATAGCATTATATTGGCCTTGTCTTAAAGAATATCCAATGTTTTACTCCTCGACAGCAAACAGGCTCCTATCAGGCCGGCGCGCTCTCCTAACTTAGAGATCTTTAATTTAGTATCCTGATTCACTAAATTCAATGAGTATTTCTTTAAGGCGCTTTTTATCGGAAGCTGGATATAATCCTGTGTAAGTGATAACGGCCCACCGATAATTACCAACTCCGGATTAAACAGGTTGATCAGGCCGGCCAGCCATCTACCCAAATTGATTCCGATATGTTCAACTATTTCAATAGCAAGCATATCTTCCTTTAATACGGCGTCTACAAAGTCGGAAAGCGACACTTCGCCTCTTTCCTTTAGTATATCAGCCAGGATGGTAGTGCTGCCTTGTTCGTATTTTTCTTTCAAGATACGCTGCATGGCAAAACCGGAAGCTTCTGTTTCCAGACATCCTTTCTTTCCGCAACCACAGATTATTTCGTTATCAAAAGCGCTGATATGGCCGAACTCTCCCGAATAGCCCGATTTACCGTAATATAATTTCCCGTCTAAAATTAAGCCTGATCCCAGCCCCCAGTTTACATTAATAAAGATGACATTCTTTTCGCCTTTCACAATTCCTGCCATATATTCTCCATAGGCCATAGCCCGGGAGTCGTTCTCAAGTACTACGGGAATACCGATTTTTTGCTCAATCAGCAACGATAGCGGTTGTTCGTCAAAACAGAAGAAACTATGCGAATAGCCCGACGCCGTATTGATACGCCCACTCAGATTAATCCCCACCTGAAGTATTTTACTCCTTTCAACAGGTGAATTGTCAATATACGTACTGATCGTTGTACAGAGCTCATCCAACGATTCCGGTGTATTTTGCAATTTATAAGGAATATTTGTCTGTTCATCAATCATTTTCCCGTTAAGGTCTATGGTTGCTATCCTGATTAATTGCCGCTGGACGTCTACCCCTACAAAATAGCCCGATGCAGGATTAATGCCATATATATTAGGCCTTCTCCCTCCGTTCGTATTTTGTTTTCCCGAATCCAACACAAATTCTTCTTCCAGCAACTCCATAACCAATTTAGTAGCGGTAGGAATACTCATTTCAATCTCCTTACTGATATCGGCAATAGACGATTCGCCGGAAATAATAAGATATTGGATAATCCGCTTTTTCAACAGCGAATTTTTACGGCTTTCGTCCGATGATAAAAAATGTTCTTTCATGACTGACTTATTATGAAAAGCAAAAATAGAAATTCTTATTTAAATTAAATAAAAATTCCGCGATTCGGCAATTAAAAATTTTCGTACCTGCTCAGGTCCCCGGAAAAAGAGAAAAGCTACCCGGATGGCATCCGTTCCGCCCCCCCATACAAGTATCTTTTTCATCTCTTCTTTCAGCTTTCAGCCGGCGTGTAAAGGATTGTGTATAAACGGATATGGCTGAAAGAACGATCTTTCAGCCTCGTTTCAGCCGGGAACAGAAGAGATAAAAAAAACATTGCGATGTCTTTACCAAATCATCGCGATGTCGTTGGAAGAACATCACGATGTCGTTAGCAAATCATTGGGAAGACTTTTTTATATCATCGGGAAGACTTTTTTTACCCTGATGAAGTACTAAAAAAATCATTATAGTGTTTTTAGTAAATCATTATAGTGTTTTTAAAAAAACACTATAATGGTTTTCCGGAGACACTATGATGTTTTTTTTATCATCCTCTGTTTCCGACTGAAACGAGGCTGAAAGATGCTCCTTTCAGCCATATCCGTTTATACACAAGTCTTTACAAGCCGGCTGAAAGCTGAAAGAAGAAGTGAAAAAAAGAACTAAGGGCTGCTCCGGTTTGTATTTGGAACAGCCCTTTTTAATGAAGGATTAATAAAAGTAAAAAGCGTTAGTAATTATCATTTTGCGTTAATGCACCTCCCACATAGTCTATTTCGTTTTGCGGAATCGGGAAAGGCCAGGTTTTATCTGTAACCTGTGTGCCGGCATTCGAGTACCTGCCTTCGTCTGTTTTCCCAAAAGCCTGCATTTTGTTCACAAATGTACCCCAGCGTAGCAGGTCGTATAAGCGAAGGCCTTCGCCTCCCAGTTCCACGCGACGTTCGTGCCGGATGGCAGCACGCAGGTCGTCGGAGGCTTTCACCTTCTTCGATTCAAAAGTGGCTTCCGTTACCTGCTCGTTTTCCGGGACGTTGAACTTCCGGTATTTGGCATATGTATCAACAGGAGAAGTTGTAACAAACGCACGGTGGCGTATCTTATTCAGGATGTCAACCACGGCCTGCTTATCGCCATTTGTTTCAACCAGGCATTCTGCATACATCAACAATACGTCGGCATAGCGGATATGGTAGAACGTCCAGTCTGTTTGCATCAAATTACTTACAGTCCTGCGAGACCAATCGGGATATTGCTTGCGGCTATGCTGTTGCGTGAAATTGTCATAACCCGAATAATCGTGCACTTCGTCTGTTTCGTCCGGTTTAACAAAAATATCACCGGATGATAATATCGTATGGACTAACCGGGGGTCTCCGATTTCATATTCGTTTACCAAATCATTTGTCGGACATTCGCCACCCCAGCCTCCTGTTCCGGCACGGCCTACATTCATCTGCGGGCAAACACTTCCCCCTGCATAAGGAGGACTGTAAGTACGGAGAGTAATAAACACGGATTCTTTAGACTTATAACCTTTCTCGGCGCTATTAAACAAATCTTCATAATTGTCTACCAATTCATAGCAATTGGCGTCGATAACAGCTTTTAAGTCTGTTTTTGCCGCTTCATAATTTTTATTAAACAGATTAACTCTCGCACGAAAAGCCATAGCCGCTTCTTTCGTTACACGTCCGATTTCCGCTGCCGGAAGCCCTTTTGCGCCGGGTAAATTAGCGCTAATCGCTTTATCCAGGTCTGAAAGGATAAATGCGATAACATCGGAAAAATCCGATTTAACAATATCTTCTTTTTCTAATGCACTGAGCGGTTTATCAATAATGGGGACATTTGCAAAGATCGTTGCCAAATCATAATAATAAAAGGCGCGTAAAAAATGACATTCTGCTATCCAACGTTCCTTTTCGGCAGTCGATACTAATGAGCCTCCGGTATGAATCAAAGACGTTTCCGGAGTTACCGAACTTAAAAACACATTACACCGGCCTATTGCCGTTTGAAAGCGGTGATTCCATAAATCAGACAACAGCGTATTTGTAGGTAGCGGGTTTCCTCTTGCTACATCTGTAATAGCTATAAGATCGTTTGCATCCGAGCCCCCTTTGGAAAAATCATCCGAAAGCTGGTCGCCCGTATCGAATTTCATTGTTTGATACGTCCAGTCATCAAGAACCGGCCGGTAACAATCCGTTAATAATTTGAATCCGGCATCCTCTGTTGTCATATAGGTATCCTCATCCAGAAAACCCAGAGGAGGTTGGTCTAAAAAATCACCGGAGCAGCTTACTGATACGATTGCTAAACTAATCAATAAGCTTCTTGCTATACATTTTTTTATCGATTTCATATTCATTTCGTTTTACTGGTTATAACTTCATGCTGAGGCCAAACATATAGGTTCTTGCCTGTGGATAATACCCCACATCAATTCCCATATAGAGCGGATTGTCGTTTCCTATTTCAGGATCTAAACCGGAATATCCCGTGATCGTAAACAAATTCTGAGCCGAAACGAATATGCGCAAATTCTTGATCGTCAGTTTTTGTGTCAATTTTTCCGGGATCGTATAGCCTATCTGAAAGTTTTTCAATCTCACATACGAGCCATCTTCAATATACCAGTCCGATAATTCAAGATTCATCCGGCTGTTTGCGTCTATTCCGAAATTTTTATTTGTCGTTCCTTCACCCCTCCAGAAAGTTGTAAGTATATCCTTCGGAGCATTATACCATCCGGTCCCGGAATAGATATCATATTTTAAAATATTCATAATATCATTTCCTACAGAACCCTGAAAGAAAGCGGAGAAATCGAAACCTTTGTATTCAGCATCCAATGTTAAACCGAAAGTAAAATCAGGATGCGGGTTTCCTATCATGGTACGGTCTTCATCGTTAATCTGCCCATCTCCATTCATGTCTACAAACCGCAAGTCTCCCGGTTGCGCTCCCGGCATGATCTGATTCCCATCCTTTGCATAATTATCTACTTCCGTCTGATTCTGGAAGACGCCGTTCGTTTTATATCCGTAATAATAGGCAATCGGTTTACCTACTTCCGTCATCGTGTAAGAGAAATACCCGAGATGGACATCTTTGCCGGGAAGGTTTTTACCGCTGCCCAGGCTTTTTACATTATTACGGTACGTAGAAATATTTCCGTTAATACTATACTTGAAATCCTTTCCGGCTTTTCCGTCATAAGCGAGCGTAAGTTCTACTCCCTTATTCGTTACGCTTCCGGCATTCACCCAGGGATTATTGGGGAGCCCTAAGGATGTTGGAAGAGGAAGGCGTAATAACATATCAGACGTTTCCCGGTTGAAATAGTCAAAAGTAGCTCTCAACGAACCGTTAAGAAATGCCAGGTCTAATCCGAAATCCAACTGGCGGGTTGTTTCCCACTTCAACTCCGGATTACCTACTTCCGACCTCCAGGCGCCCAGGCTATAGTTATACGGATCGCCAAAGGTGTAATAGGAACTGTTGGCGAATTTATTCAGATAAGCGCCTCGTGTAGCTCCAAGATTCTGATTCCCGATTTCCCCCCAGGCTGCTCTTAATTTTCCTTGCGACAACCATTCAAAATGATCCGTAAAACCTTCTTCGGCAAAATTCCAACCACCCGAAATAGAAGGAAACACACCCCATTTATTGCCTTTGGCAAATGCGGAAGAACCATCATAACGGACATTACCCGTCAGCATATATTTATTATTAAAGGAATAGAACACACGCCCGAAGTACGAATTAAGTGTATGCCTTCCCAGGCTGCCTTCAACATACGGGTCTTTTGTTCCCGCATTAATAATCTGCTGGCTCTCGTCGTTATTAACCGTTCCTTTTTTGTTTCCTCCGAAGTTTTCATACCGCTCTTTCTCGGCAGAGGTCCCAAACATGGCATTTACCGTATGTTTATCAAACGTTTGATTGTATGTCAGGTAATTTTCAAATACCCAATAATCGGTGTTATAGGTATAGTTGGCGGCATACGCATCATTGTTGTATTCATCTCCGTCCAGGTAATACTTAGGCCAGAAACCACCCCATTGATTCCGGATTATATCCAATGCAATACTGGATTTGAATGTCAGGAACGGGAATAATTTTATTTCTCCTGCAATATTAGCTTTTGTTGATAAATAACGGTTTTGTATTAAGGACTGGCGATCCGTCTGTCCTACGGTATTAGGCTTATTCGAATAAATCACACCTGTATATTGCGACCATGGATTCGTAGGCTCATACCGGTTCATAATCCGCCCTTGCAGAAAATCAGGAATATCTACCAGATTATTCCTGTATACCGGCGTAATCGGGTCTGCTGTCGCCATGCTAAACACCGTTCCGGTATAAGCGCTGTTTTCATCTAAGTTGCGCCGGGTTTCATACGAAACATTTACATTCGATGAAATAGTAAGCCAATTGGTTACTTCCGAATCCAGATTAAGCCGGCCCGTCAAACGGTTGTATTCCGAACCTCTTACGATCCCATCCATATCCATGTAATTGAAACTGGCGCGATACTTTAGTTTATCCATACCTCCGGAGAATGCCAGGTTATAGTTTTGAACAGGCGCATCAAGGTTATTATTGGTTACTTCCTTCCACCAGTCTGTCCCTGCTCTCCCTCCGTTCTTTCCGAGGAAGGTCAGGATTTGTTCCCGTCTTTCGGCGGTGGCAAAATCTTCCATCAGTTCTCTTCCCGAATTACCGTAAGCAAGATTTTTATATTCCATAAAGCCTTCGGCATCCAACATATCATATCGTTTGGGAATATTCTGGAAACCTACGCTCATATCAAATTCGATACTGCTCCTGTATGCCGTTCCCGATTCGCCTCGTTTGGTGGATACAAGAATTACGCCATTTGCTGCGCGAGCTCCGTAAATAGCCTGCGCAGATGCATCTTTAAGCACTTCAATACTTTCAATATCCCGTGCATTTAACCAACCGATTTCCGTTTGCGGCAGTCCATCCACTACATACAACGGCTTATTATCATTAACGGTCCCTACTCCGCGTATCCGTACGGTTCCCATCGAACCGGGGCTCCCCGAAGTAGCCGTAATTGTCACCCCGGCAGCTCTTCCTTGCAGTGCGTCGGCGGCGCTACGTATGGGTAAATGAGCAATATCATCGCCTTTTACCTGCGATACGGCGCCTGTCACATCCCGTTTCTTAAACGAACCGTAGCCCAGGATTACTACTTCCTCAAGCTTCAGTGTATCTTCTACTAACGTAACATTAACGGAAGAGCGGCCGTTTAGTTTTATTTCCTGAGTCAGATACCCTATATAAGAAATGACCAGGGTTGCATCGGATGAAACATTTTCAATTGAAAAATTACCGTTGTGGTCTGTTATAGAGCCGTTGGCCGTTCCTTGTACTACGACGTTAACGCCGATTAGCGGCTCTCCTTTTGCATCTGCCACCATACCGGTTACACGACGACCTTGTTGCGTTACCGGGTTAGCCTGAAGTTGTGTGGTGGTCAGGCAAAGGCCAATTAAAATGAGTTTTATGGTAGCCATAATAAACCCTTTTTCTTTTCTGAAAAGATGACTTATCATATTTATAAATTTTAGATTTAAATACATACATTCCCTCAAAGGGTGTTTTTCATAATAAAAAATACTTTTTGTGAATCAGCTATTATTTCATAGGCAATCAAATAATTTTATAGATTAGTATTACTGCTGTTTATTAATCCCTTTAGAAAAGTCCATCAACCGTATCATTAAAATATTCGATACACTTTCTGATGTCCGGTACCGAGTTTTCCCAGTTGTATTCATATTCTATGGAGAATACACCTTTGAAATCCTGCCTTTTAAGTTCTTCCAACATTCCTTTTACATTCAATATACCGGTTCCCCAGATTACGTCGTGTTGTTCGGATGCTCCTTCCTGCTTTGCGGCGATATCTTTAAAGTGTAGGGAGATAATGCGCCCGTCGAGTTTCTTCAGGCATTCAATCGGATCCAGCCCTTCCCGCTTCCAGTGTCCGACGTCCGAACAGGAACCGGTTTGTTTGCTTCTGTCTGCGATTTGCGCTAAAAGCAACTCCGGCCGCCAGTAAGCGGATGGCTGCGGATGATTATGCACGGCTACCTTAATCGAATATTCTTTTGAAAGGCTTTCTACCAAATCCCAATCATCCAAGGCCGGTTCGCAGGTGATAAACTCCATATCCATCGACTTGGCAAGCCGGAACATCTTTTCCCAATCATCGCTGTTCCCGGCGACAAATACTCCCGTGCCGACAATCTTGATTCCTTTTGATCCGGCCAGTTCTTTTATCTCTTTACGGCTCTGGTCGTCGAGCTCGAAGCCGAAAACTTTATCCCCCCATTTCCCGCCGAGTTTATGCCCGGGATATATTTCGATGTATTTGATCCCTAATTCCTGTGTTTTATCCAACGCTTCCGTTAATGTAAAAAGATGGAATGTGTAGGATTGAATACCCAATCGCCAGCCGTTCTGTTCCGCCTTTGTCTGCATGCTTTTCTGATTGCAGGCAAAAAGCGCCAGACAGCCTGCCAACGCAATGATAATTCCGAATAGATTTTTCATAATCGCTGTTTTTATTCGTTTTTTAAAAATAAATTTATTTATTTGGGCATGCCGGGCAATGTAAAACCATTATTATAGGTATGGTTTATCCATTCATTGGCCATTCCGGCAGCATTGAAGTCGGCAAATTGACGGTCAAAGCGCGGATCGCCGTCGATTACCTTAAAGTCATCTACCGTTACAATCTTAATGGTATCTGTCGGCGAAATATTTGTAAAACGCATCTGCTCGCCGTCCCATTGCAATTCACGGTGTAACCCTTGCAGTCCGGATAAACGAACGGCTAATACCCCCATAACAACCATTTCGTTGAACGGGCCTGAAAACTGGAAATTAGACGATGCTTCCGTCCGGTTGTCGGGCGATTCTTTACACGCGCGTATCCAATCCTGTTCGTGTGCATTGGTATCCCAGATATTCCCGTTGCCTCCCTTTACGCGGGGAATCGTTGGTTCCGGCCGGTTGAAATGTTCCATATCCGTAACCGGGAGCAGCGTGGGATTCATACCATAACAACCCGTCATAATCTTTCCTTTCGTCCCGATAAAGATAATTCCCCCGTTTTCGTCGCCCATCATTTGCCCGGCTTTCAACTCTTCGGGGCGGGGAGGCATTAATCCTCCGTCGTACCAATACACTTTCACTTCCGGCATCTTCACATTCCCTTTGGGAGGGCGAGCCGGAAAAGTATACGTTACAATCTGTGCATGAGGAGGCGAATAAAGGTTGCTCAATGTAGAACTGCCGATAACGCTTACCGGGTATTTCAAATCCAGCGCCCAATAAAGCGGGTCCATAATATGGCAGGCCATATCACCCAGTGCCCCGGTTCCGAAATCCCACCATCCCCGCCAGTTCCAAGGCGTGTAGACAGGATTATACGGACGTTTTGCGGCCGGGCCGATAAATAAATCCCACTCCATTGTTTTAGGAACTTTTACATTCTCTTTAGGTTCCTGCAATCCCTGTGGCCAGATAGGACGGTCGGTCCAGCAATGCACCTCATAGACGTTGCCGATTACGCCGCTTTGTATCCATTCGGTTATCTGCCGGCACCAGTCGAACGAATTGCCCTGATTCCCCATTTGGGTGGCTACACGGTATTTCTTCGCCAGTTTAGCCAGCAGGCGCGATTCATATACCGAATGTGCCAACGGTTTCTGTGTATAACAATGTTTTCCCAGCGTGATGGCATGCGCCGTTACTCCGGCATGCGTATGGTCGGGCGTCGCTACCATAATAGCATCAATGGATTTTCCCATTTCGTCAAACATCACACGCCAGTCTTTGAATGCCTTGGCTTTTGGATAGTCTTTGAATGTTTTGTCGGCATACTTCCAGTCTACGTCGCAAAGCGCTACAATATTCTCCGTGTTCATATTCGTCAGGTTGCGGCGCCCCATACCTCCTATGCCGATCCCGGCAATATTCAGTTTATCACTCGGAGCCGTATAGCCGAAAGACTTACCCATGACCGATCCCGGTATGATGGCCATTCCGGCAGCAGCCAATGCTCCTGTCTTTAAAAAATTGCGTCTTGATAGTTTTCCCATATCATTATATTTATTATTTGACCCCAAATATAATAAACTATTTTAATATTGATACATAATTTAGTTATATATTTTATAAACTGCCGTTATGTTTTCCCTAAATATTATTATATAGACGAAAAAAAACAGTATAAAGAATCAACAGCGATCATAAGGCCATAAAAGCGGATGGCGAATGACATATCCACACCGATAAGGCTTATCGGCTGACAGATTTTAAAGAATTTGCCTTTTTAGCTAACGTGTGTTTTATACGGATAGGAGGAAACCGGAAGGGAGAGACGGATGTTTTCGTGATGAAATGAGCCATTACCGGCTATTCTACATCGTGTTTCCGGAAAAACATGTCGGACTCTTGAGGAAAACACTACGATGTCTTTACAAAAACACTGTGATGTCGTTGCAAAAACACTATGATGGTTTGCTGAAGACATCGTGATGAAAAATCGGAAGGCTCGAAAACGGGTGAAAAAGTGGCTTTGGAGGGTTTGAAATTTCGCTGAAACGACTTTTTTCACGCATTGTTTTTAGTGAGCAGAGAGATAGGGAAGGACTGGTTTTTTCTCTGTTTTATATAGATGAAAGGAGTAGTTGGAGAGCATATCGTTACTACTTCCTTTCTTTTTATATCATTTTATCAAACGGCAAGTACAAAATGCAGCCTGTTTTTGGAGGCTACCCCGGACTGGGATACAAATAAGCGAAACAGGGAGGGGATAAAATGACAGAATGACAAAATTTGCAGAATTTACAAAATGACAGAAGCGGTCGTTTTTTCTCAGGAAGGCCAATCTGTTTCTATCCCCTGGCTGCGTATCTGCCGCTGAAAATCCGTTAACAACTCCGGTTTCTCTCGCACGGCACGTGGAATTGTTTTTTTCTTCAAGGCATAATGCACCAGCGTACCTACCGCTTCCCCGATGCCCCATTCCACCGGATGAAGCCTGTAACACCCATT
>JAISDJ010000060.1 GCA_031264865.1 Tannerellaceae bacterium
AAAAAGGTAGGCATGAAATCACTAATTGTCGTTTGGGATTAATTATTGTAACCCGGATTTTGTGTCAGATTCGGATTACGTTGTATCTCATTGGCCGAGATTGGAAAGAGCAAATGTGCTTCTTTAAAGGTTTGTCCCCAAGGATTGGTTGCTCCGATGAAATCGACAAAGGTGACTTTACCCGGACTAGTCTCCGATGTTGTCGGATATTTTCTTGTCCGTTGGATATCATCGAAAATGCGAAATTCATAAACCAATTCCCGCATGCGTTCAATCCATACTTCCTGAATGAAAGCTTCTTTAGATAAGCTACTCAGAAAGGTTGCAATTTCTTCACGTGGAGTTGTGGTGTATGCCCGTGAACGTACGTCCGCCAGATAATTAACGGCTTCGGCAGTTACTCCTTCCGACTGGGCTATCGCTTCGGCTGCGATCAGTAAGACTTCGGCGAAACGGTAGATCGTAAAGTCTTTGTCGCAGTTGGCCGTTTCCATCGCTGCACTTTCCTGATACCATAGATGAGCTGCAGGAGAGGCATTCTCCGGGATTTTGAACGCAATGGTTTCTCCATTTTTTTCGTATGTGATTGTATAGGAGAAGAACTGATCTTGCTGCGAACGTAAATCCTTTTCTTTATCATATACATTCATATATTGTTTTACCGGACGGTAACCACTGTTGGTGATTGAATATTTGTAAACACTCCAAGTCGCCGCGATGTTGGGAAGACTGGATTGTACACGTCCGTTATTGACCGTAATACCTGTTACAAACTCCAGGTTATAGATATATTCCGGATCATCGTCTACTGTACGGATCATATTATAAGCGCTTTCTTCCGGAGTCGCTCCGTTAGGGATCAGACGATGTTTACCACTGTTGATTACATTACGTGTAGTAGCAGCAGCATCGGCATAGTTGCCCGACTGCAACGGATACCCGCTCATCTGAAGATAAACATGTGCCAAGACCGTTTCCGCCGTGTAACGGCTGATGCGATGATTATTATTGCAAAAGGCTTCTGCCGGTAAAACTCCGATCGCATCTTTCAAGTCTTGTACTACCTGCGCATAGACCTCTGTCAGGTTTGTACGGCTCCGATAGATATCATCCAGAGATTCAAAAGGATCTAGACTTAATGGCACATCTCCGAAAGTTCTTGCCAGATAGAAATAATTGAAAGCACGGAAGAACTTTGCCTCTGCAAGCAACGTTGCCTTTTCACTATCGGAAAGTCGCGGAGTTTCCGGAATATATTTGATTGCCGTGTTTGCCCGGTTGATACTTGTGAAGGGATCATCCCACATCTTGTCTAATGAATTGGCAATATTCTGAGCTGTAATAGATAGTTTCTGGCTATAATCACATATTATTTCTTGCCCTTTATATTCATTGTCGAAGAAGCCGGAAAGATAGCCACCATTGGCCGCTGTCTGCATATTATACACACCGCCATCGGCCACAAAGTTTGGCGCTCCAATCCGATACAACGCATTCACTGCACTCTGGGCATGAGCCGGAGTGGAGAAGTTCTGATTCATACTCATACTAGATTTCGGTTTTTCTTCCAGGAAACCTTCACATGAGACTGCAATACCTAAAAAGGCAATGCAGCTTAGTTTTACTATTCTATTTTTCATCTTATTAATTCATTAGGTTATTAAAATGTTATATTTACGCCCAGTACCCATGTCCGGGGTTTCGGATACTGATAGAAGAATACATTTTGTCCCCACTGATTAGTGCCCTGAGAAGTTCCTTCCGGATCTAAGCCCTGGAAATCATTGGAATGGATAACGAAAGCATTATTTACACTGGCGTATATGCGAAAGGCGGACAGTTTCATTGCCGCCGCCGTTTTCCTGTCGAAAGAATAGCCCAACTGGATTAGATTGGTGCGCAGATAAGAGCCGTCGGCTACCCAATGGGAATCGAGTTGCGAACTTTGCCCGGTAAGGTTATAGTTGCGTATTGCCTGTACCATGGTGTTGGGGTTTGTACCATTATACCCTTCTGTCAGAATCGTTTTCAGTCCATTACCCAAGCCAAAACGGTCTTCCGCCGAATGATAGAATTGCTGCAAGACCTCTACACCGGTGACAAACTGTATGTCAACTGTCAGATCGAAGTTCTTATAGGAAAAATTGTTAATGAAGCTACCTGTCAAATCAGGTACTCCTTTTCCAAGGATTTTCTTTTCTGTAGAACGCTTCGCCTGTCCGACACGGGCGCCAACGGCTTTCGCAGCTTCCTCCTCTTCCTGTGTCCATACGCCTAAGCGTTCATATCCCCAAAATGAACTTAGCGATTCGCCGACCCGAAGGATAATATTACTACCCGACACGAAGCTCGGTCCCGGTAGAATATCTTCGTCATTTTCTCCCAGTTTTTCTATTCTATTTTTGTTGAAGTTCAGGTTGAGAGTGCTGGTCCATTGGAAATCTTTAGTCTGCACATTCACTGTGTTTAGCATAAAATCGATACCTCTGTTAGATACTTCCCCAATGTTATCCATCACAGAACTATAGCCTGTAGAATGGGGAACCGGACGGTTCAGCAACAAATCTTTTGTCAGCTTATAGTAGTATGAAATATCGAAGTTCATCCGGTTATCAAACATATTCAAATTGAAGCCGATATCAAACTGATTGGTTTTTTCCCATTTCAAATCCGGATTGGCCAAACGGGAAGGATAAGATATGGATTGACGTTGTCCGTTGATCAGCGTGGTTCCCGAAGTAACCATTGCAAGCGAATTGAATGAACCGATTTCCGAGTTTCCGGTGACACCATAACTGGCATGTAGCTTCAACTGGTCGATAAACGAAGCATTTTCCATAAACCCTTCATTGGAAACCAACCAACCCAATCCGACAGAAGGGAAGAAGGCATATTTGTGGTTCTTACCGAACTTTGACGAACCGTCTACACGTCCGGTCACCGTTGCCATATACCGATCGTCGTATGTATAGGCGCCACGTAGGAAGTATGAATTCATTGACCAGTTGCTCCAACTAGAACCGGGTGCTCCCGGATCGGTTGCCGCCCCCAGATTATTATAACCGAAAAAGTCGTCGGTGAAACCTCTAACCGCTATATTCATATTGGTTTCTCTCCGATTTTGCCAAGACAAACCTGCCATTGCATTCAACCGGTGTTTACCCATAATCTTGTTGTAGGTCAGATAGGTCTCTTCCTGCCAGTATAAAAGTTGGGTATCACTCATGTAAGCATATCCGTTAGGAGCAGAGATGTTGATTAGGTCGGTCGTATAATATTCTTTGAACTTCCGCAGATGCGCGTCTACCCCAAACTGAGTTTTCAGGTCCAAGCCCGGAGCCAGATGGAATGTGAGAGCCGCATTTCCGAAGATCTGTGTCCGGTAGCGCATCCGTTGTTGATTCTCCAATAAATGAACGGGATTGGCTATCGCCTCGAAGGTAAAGTCACCGGTCGATTGGGAGTTTACCCATTCCCCATCCGGCCATTTTACAGGGAAGATAGGAGGCATCTCAATCATTGTCCGGCGGGCATACTGCCCTCCACCTCCTTCGTCGGTGTCATTCTGCCAAGTGTGGTTCATTAATACGTTTATGGCTGTAGACAACCAACTCAAGGGTTTGGCATCGTAGGTTACTTTTGCATTTACACGCTTCATATACGTATTGAGCATAACTCCTTGCTGATCCGTATAGTTCAGGAATGCACCGATTGATGAGTTTTTACCCCCTTGCTGAATGGATAGCTGATGGCTGTGTGAAAGTGCCGTGCGTGTTCCTTCTTTCTGCCAATCCGTATCGTATAACGGGTTTCCGTTTGAATCGAATAGGCGCGGATCGTTCCTGCTGAATGTTTGTGTTCCACCATACCATTTCCGGTTGTTCTCAAAAGCGATATCTATCGCTTCCATAAATTCGGCAGCATTCATCACGTCCATTCGACTGGCAGGAGTAGCGATGCTGACATTGCCATTATAGCTAAGCCTGATTCCTTCGCCCTGGATACCGCGTTTCGTGGTGATCATCAATACACCGTTAGCGCCTCGCGCTCCATAGATTGCTGTGGCCGAGGCGTCTTTCAAGACCTCAATACGCTCGATATCATTCGGATTCAGGAATTGAAAGTCTTCCATCACCACACCATCCACTACATAAAGCGGATCGGAAGAAGAATTGATCGTTCCAATCCCCCGAATCATCACACGTACGGAGCCGCCCGGTTGTCCGGAGTTAGTAAAGATATTTACCCCGGAAGCTTTCCCTTTCAGTCCCGACAAAGCGTTAAAAGGAGAAGATCTCAAAATATCTTCCGACGTCGCAATCGAAATGGATCCGGTTACATCCGATTTACGTTGTGTACCATAACCCACAACAACGACTTCTTCAAGAGCTTGAGAGTCTTCTGTTAATGTGAAATTGATAACCGATTGATTGTCTGCAGGCACTTCCTGTGTGAAGTAACCAATGTAAGAAACCTGTAAAACCGCTCCTTTAGGTACTCCCGCAAGCGTATATTGTCCGTCGTAGTTTGTAATAGCTCCGATCGTAGAGCCTTTCACTATGACATTGGCTCCGATAATGGGTTCACCATTTGTGTCGGTAACCAAACCTGTAATTGTTTTTGTTTGTTGGACGATCGGGTAAATTGCTTTTTCAGTCTTTATGTCCTCTGTGGGCTTTTCAATTGTGAATGAACTAAACACGCATAAGGTGGAAAGAAAAGCTGAAATTCTTATAATTCTTAGAAATTTCGCTACATTTATCATAACTTTGTATTTGATTTATTAATACTTGATTTATTTGTAATCCGGTGTTAATTTCCGATCGGAAAGTGTTGCCGCACTTTCCGGTCTTTTTTTGTTTTTTTTGACTTTATCTCATAGGCATTCTCAGATTTAATAGTTTTACAAAAGATAAATATTACCAGCTAATTTTTATAAACTTGCTCTCCCATGGATTGAATTCGGTTGTTTTATTTTCGGGTAAAGGATCGCCCAAAGCGTCGCAAGCAGTACTATTCCGGATGTTTATTCTATCCGAATGGACAGTCAGGCCGGATTTCTTTCCTCCAATCTCCCGCATCTGCAATAACACAGCGTTTTCTCCTTCTATCGGTTTCATATTGACCAGTAACAAATTTTCTTCTTCTATCCGGAAAATAGAGGCGGGTTGCAATGGGTTGTTTTGCTTTTCTCCTTTTGGGAATATACGTGTCAGGAGGGGAATCCGGTTCTCCCAAGCAAACCGGGTAGCACATGCAACTGAAGGATCTTTGTCTGAACGGATAAAGTAACACCATTGAAGTTCACCCATTTGGTCGGCATTGAAATTGGTTACCCAGTAGTTGTTCATCGGCCAGGAATACATATTGGTTGATTGCGGAACGGCTTCGGCCATGTAGCGTCCGGTATTGATCTCGCCGAACTGCATCAACGGAATTTCCTGACTACCCATAACGATTTGCATCTCATTGTTTCGTGCCGTTGCAAAGTTCTGCACAGTATACCAGTCGTTAGAGGAACCTGGAATTTGCTCTACACCTGCTTCTATCGTTCCACCCGGCACATCTGTATATATCTTGCCATTTGCTACTTCAAACGGAAAGGAGATATAAACCGCTTCCGGATCTATAATCGCTTTCTTTCGTAGGCTATATACAATCTCGATCTTCTTTTCTACATTGAATATCCGGTATTCAACCATCAGATTATTCGGTTCCCTGCCGGCAACAGTCTCTCCGCGGAAACGATACGTATCCCATATCGCTCCTTTTTCATAGGCTTCAAATTGTATCTTTTCGGGTGGACGACGAATAAACTGAGGTTTACGATATTGTTCCATCGGTCGGCGGCTATCAGCAATCTCGTAGATAAATTCGCCTAATTGCCACTCAGCATTCGGAGTGAGCAGTTGTTGGTTCAGTTCTTTATCGAACAAGCTACTGATTGTTCCACGGCGAAGATTGAATTCGATGGCATACCAATTATTTTCAATACATGGTTGAGTTAATCCGGTAGAACTGACTGTCGATTCACGTGGCTCGTTCTTTACCCGGATATAATACTGCGCATATCCCAAGGCAGGAACATTTTTCGCATAAATCGACCAGTAAGTACCATCCGAACGGCTTGCCCCGGCCTGTGCGGGTATGATATTACCTTTGGCATCGACAATTTCGAACTGCTTATCCCGTGGGAGTATCTGGTGGTCTATATACGCTTTGGCAAGGCCACTATAACTCCAATTCAATGTATTGAAAATGATAATCGAAGGAGTTTCAGCCTTTGGAATATATGTTTGTAACAATCCCATTGCAACTTCCCCTGTCATACCTGAGCGGCGAAAAGCTTCCCAGGCATAAGACTGCTTCAATGAACGCTGTTCCCAAGTGTCTTTCCCGTATGGATTACGTACACTCTGACTGAAACCGAATGTATGTTCATCGTAGAAAAGAAGCGCCTTGTTGATCTCGTTAATCTGATCATCAATCGTAGCAGGCAAAGTAGCTCCCATCATCTTGGCAAACGAAAGCCCTGCCTGGGTAGCGATTACATCCGAATGGGTAATGCGCGAAATTGCGGCTTCTCGTGCACCCGAACCAAAACCATCTGTCCACCAGTCTGGCCATGCGCCACGTATCGTTTCGATCTTATCGGCATATTTTGTTTCGACTTCTTTAATGAAGTCGGCAGAGACCGCTGTTCTAAGCTTTGGCCATTCATACTTCTCATTCCACTGCTGTAGCAATTCGCAACATTGTGTGGAAGGAGGAGAATTATCTGTGTGGTAACCGGAATATTGAACAGCCAGAAGGTCATACGGATAATCCTTGGCGGCAATCTCATCCAAGTAGTTTAACACTCTTTGTTCAAAGAGTTCGAAGTCGGTGGTGTGAACACCAAAGAAGTTTCCGAGGTGATAATGTTCTGCGCGGTAAGTCAATATTTTCTTTCCGGAAGGAGATTCCCACCAGAAGACAGTTGGTTTGTCGAAACAGATCAGTGCCCGGTGTCCATGTGTACCCATTGTTACATATTTAATACCCAGATCATGGAAATATTCACTGAAACACCAACCAATTCCATTCACATCGTTTTGCATCGCCACTTCTGTTTTCAGTCCGGCTTCACGGAATTGCTTTAAGGGATAGAGCGAGGCCGCCAAAGTTTGTTCGTCGGGCAATTCATCAAAATTAAGGTACATTCCTGCCAGTTCTATCCGGCCTTCTTCCACTCTTTTTTTCAAACGGGCAATCTGTTCTGCCGGACGGCTTTTCAGGTATTCGCTTACGGCCCAGGCTGTTTCGCATACCCAGCGGAATTTAGCAAAGTCTGGATAGTTGTCCGTTGCATCGCAATAATCCAACGCATAATCGATATACCGCAATTGCTCGGCCAGGATTTCCATTTGCGAGCGGGTATAACCGATATCCGTATGTGTGTGTTGCACAAAATTCATATACCAGTTACGGACAGGACTTACGGTTACGGGCGTTGTCAATTGTTTTTTATTACAGATTAATGTTACTTCCAGTTGTTTTGCGGAAGTAACCGGATCAACTTCGAGTTGGAACAGGTTTTTCCCGTTCTCCAGTTTTTCTATCCGGCTTTTCCCGTCCCAGGCCAAGGTTGCAGTCATCGGTTTCCCTTCATAGTCGATTGCGACCTCTATCTTCTGCTTCGGCCCGTTTTTTGCTTTATACAATGCCGGCAACTGACGGGTTTCGATCTTTACGGTCTGTGCCGCCAAGGTTGCAGAAATCAGCAACAGACAAGTTAATAGTAGATTTCGTGTTTTCATTTACATATATTTAATTGAGTTTAAATGATAGAACAGATAAATAAATCAGGCAAACAAGCAAGAGTGACAATCCCGCGACCTGCTCGAAGCTATCCGATATAATTCCCATAAGCGGAGTGATCAAAGCGCCACCCGATACACCCATTATCATCAATGCCGATATTTCATTATTCCGTTCAGGTTTATGACGTAAGGCAAATGAAAAGATAATAGAGAAAACATTGGCGCACGTCAAGCCGACAGCCACAATCATCGCATACATCACCCAAGGTACATCTGCAATTAATAGAAGAATAAATGCCGCGATAGCTGCAAACATACTCAACCGGAAGAAATGTCCCGCCGCATATTTGGCAAGCAGGATAGCTCCAACGAAAGAGCCGATCGTACGTGCTGCAAAGTAAAGGCTTATTCCCAAGCCAGCTTCATTCAGGGTAATCCCGGTTTTATCCATTAATAACTTGGGAATTGTTGTGTTTAGTCCTACATCGATCCCTACAATAAAGAGTATCCCCAGAAACAATAATACAATGTATTTGTCTTTAAAGAGAGACAATGTAGTAACTAAAGTCGCATTTGCTTTGCCTGTCTCTTCCTTTCCAGGGATAATCGAAATAAGCCATACCAGAGAAAGCAATGAAGTCAGCGCATATACGATGAAGATCAGCTTCCAGTCACCCCAAAAAGACGCTGCCGTGGCGGCAATGATCGGTCCAAGGAAAGAGGATATTGCCTTGATAAACTGTCCCAGAGTGAGTACACTTGTTATCTTATCCGGATTAACCACACTCGCAATCATTGGATTTAGCGACACCTGCAAAACTGTATTTCCAATCCCTAACAAGGCAAAAGCCAGTAGTATGAAAGAAAATTCATAGAAGAAAAGAGGAATAAGCATAGCAATCATCGTGACAAGCAATGAAATAGCTACCGTATTGCGCCTTCCGATCTGACTCATTACGATACCTGCCGGAATGGAGAATAAGGCAAACCAAAGAAACACCATCATTGGCAGGAGGTTTGCCAGCGTATCAGACAATTGGAAATCAGCCTTCACATAATTAGTAGCAATACCAACCACATCCACAAACCCCATGACGAAAAAGCCAAACAAGATTGGAAGTATAACCTTTTGTGAACTCTTGTGTGTTTGCATGTTTCTATATTTAATTATTCAAGTGGTTCAATGCATAAACATAGGCGCCCATGGATACGGAGCGGTTAGTTCCTTGTTTACTGAATATTATTCCGATTCGTTTCTGTGGATCATAATCGACAGTTTGTTCGGTTCCCGGAACGGCTGTTTTCAGGGTTTCCCCTTTAACAAAGGCTTTAAACTGCTCCTCATCATTTAGGTTGAATACTTTCATTTGAAGTCGATTGAACGTACTGCCGTCAAGCATAGATAGAGTCCCGTTCATCTCTTTTAACAATGCCGGGAGGATGTATTTGGAAGCGCTGGCAAGACCGCCTCCGATCACGATAATGCCATCGATCAGCGTAACGGCCGTAGACAGCACATCACCAGCCATCTCCCCCAATTCGGACAAAGAGGCAACAGCCGCATTGCGATCTCCTGTTTTCGTTCCTTCTGCAATATCAAAGATATCTTTGGGTGTCAGTTCGGATGAATCCCCGCTAAGTTTCCGATAAATATGCCTGACGGCACGGATACTTACACTTTCTTCTGCAATCAGGTTGGGATATTTTTTGTTTCTCAGGCACCATACATCACCGCCTGCTCCGTTATCACCAGTGAGCAACTGCCCGTTGATCACAACACCGGCACCGAATCCGGTTCCTAAAGTGATTCCTATCAGGTTCTTGTATTGCCTTATGCTCCCCGCTTTGTGTAAACGACGATTTATCTCCGGCAAGATTCCTGTCAAGGCCTCTCCATAAGCAAAAAGGTTCCCGTCATTATTAATAAACACCGGTATCCCAAAATGTTTCTCCAGAAAGGGGCCCAATGCTACCCCTCCACGGAAAGCCGGGAAGTTAGGCAGATCACCTATAATGCCTGCCGCATAATCCGCCGGACCGGGGAAAGCAAAGCTGATTGCAACAGGAGCTTCAACTAAAGAATCGCGAACCATCCCAAATCCCTTAATCAGAGAATCTAAACATACGGTCAAATTATCAGGTGAAGTCGGTAATATGATTGGCTCAATCAGCTCCTTACCAGCCTGGATTGCAGAGAAGGCTAAGTTTGTACCTCCGGCATCCAATGTCATTACTATTCGTTGATCGTTTTTATACATGGTACTATTTCTTAAACTGCGATGATAGAGTGGTTGTTTTTTACTCCCTGAAACGCACATACGCTTTAATTGTTCCGCATTCTTTCGTTGGGTCAGCCGGCCGGATCGTATAATTACCAACAGCCGCGGGAATGATAAATGTCTCGGCATAATGCACAGTGAAAGGTTCGAAAGTATCTGTTGGACTTTCCACGATCAGTTCGTCTCCTTCAATCGCATTCAACACATTGACTCCGCCGCCCGTATGATGCGTTACCTTTCCGGTAAACCAATGCCGACGTGTTTCAATAAATTCATTTTCATGCAAACCTGTACGTTCTTCCTGCCAATCATTGCCTTCGGCGACAGTCTCCATCCTATTAATCAATTGGGTGCGGGTATATTCCGTATCCCTGTCCCATTGCAACACACGGGAACCATGTTCGATATTGATCGGGCGAGGTTTGCCGTCTAATCCCATCCGTCCCCAATCCCATAGTTTAAAGGTGAAAATGCTGGGAGTCGAACTTATCTCCAGTACCATTGCACTCTGCCCGGAGCAGTGAATCGTCCCGCTTGGAATCAGGTAATGATCGTGTTTTTTAGCAGGCCATTTGTTTACATACTGTTCAACATCAAAGCTTATCCCTTCCTGTTGGGCTTTCTGCAAATCGGCGATCATTTCCCCGGGATCAATACCTGTCTTCAGTCCTAAATAAACCGTTGCTCCTTCTGTTGCATCCAACAGGTAGTAACTTTCATCCTGTGTATAATAAATCCCGAACGTATCCCGAATATATTGCGTTGTAGGATGTACTTGCAGACTGAGGTTTCCTCCTTGCATTGTATCCAGGAAGTCAAAGCGGATTGGAAAGTCTTGTCCGAACCTGGCTTCTACCGGTTCTCCCAGAAGCGCCTCTGTCTGATAAAATACCAGATTATTAGCAGGCATCTCAAACAATTCACCTGAAACATTCAAATATAAACTGTTTTCTTCCGGTACACAATCAAAACACCATCCATAATTATTAGTACCCCGATCAAGATTGCAAACCTCTTTCATCCATTGCCCTCCCCAGGGAGCCGGATCAAAGAAAGGAACGACACGGAAAGGACGATTGGCTGTTTTGATTAACCCGCTCAGTACCGTCTCTTTACTGATCATCTTCGGATTGTCTGACTGATGAGTATCCAACCAATAATCCACCCTTTCAAACAGCCCCTTCTTTATGTTATCACATACGATCCAATCAATAAAATATCCCCGTTTATAATGAATAGAAGGTTCGTCATTTCGGTTTTCTACGCCTAATCCATTGATTTCTTTCCGGCGAAAACGTTGTTGTATCTCCCAACGAGCCATATCGACATAGATCAACAGATCGGGATTCGGACATATCGCGGAGGCTCCATATCCATATATTAATGTAAAGCCTTCTTGTCTATCCAACTTCTTTTTCGCTACAGCCAATTTTTCGTCATCAAAGAAATCCGTGATAGAAAAGGAAGTTCTTCGGCCGAAAATACGATCATCCGTCAGATAAGGAGCCGTCATGGCTTCCACCTTTGCAGGCGTCTTAAACAATTGAAGCATATCAATCAGGCAATCGGGGCGTAGGGCAAGAAACCGATTTAATAACTCCTTATAATAAACACCTTGATAACACTCAACAACACAGACAAACCGGCCTTTTCCTCCGGATATCTCTTCCTTTAGTTTATCAATAATCGTATTCCATCCTTTCCAGAACCGTCCGTCGATAATCGTTGCCGGACTTTTATCATAATTACTTCTACGCATTTCTCACACTGTGATTATTTTATGCAAATATAGATACTTGTTCGATTGTTAATAAGTATATTTGTTCCGATTTGCTTATACTATATTACGATTATGATTAAACGAAAAGAAGGATTCAAAGGAGAACGTTTTATTTCATTGCCGGAAGGTTTGCTGCTCCGTTACAGTAAAGAACCACTGATAGGGAATTTATATATACGTAAAATCGGATTTTTCCCGAAAGTAAAATACCACTACATACAAAAGGAGAAAGGAGTGGATTACGCCATGCTGATCTATTGCACGGACGGGAAAGGCTGGTATAATCTGTACGACAAAAGGTATGATCTGAAGGAAAACCAGTTTGTCATACTCCCGCCTCATCTCCCTTATTCTTTCGGTGCGGATGAGAAAGAACCCTGGACAATCTACTGGTTACACTTCCGGGGGCAACTTACTTCTTCCTTTTTGCTTTCACATCCGGCTCCTTTGTCGATCTTGCCTAACGATTATTCCCGTTTACAGGAACGGATCGAGTTATTCGAAGAGATATACAACTGTTATTCGTTGGGATATATCCGGGAGTATATGATTTATTCTTCCATGTGCCTTTATCTTTTTCTGTCTTCTTTTCTATGGGTCGAACAGTATCGCCATATAAAGCTTCCGAGTCTGAAAGAATATCCTTTCTCTTCACGGGTAATCCATTATATGCAAGAGAATCTGGAAAAGAAATTGTCTCTCTATCAGCTTTCTACTTACTTTAATTATTCACCTTCCTATTTCTCTATGCTTTTCCAAAAAGAGACAGGTGTTTCTCCAATTAATTATTTTATCCGATTGAAAATACAAAAGGCTTGCCAGTATATTGCCCTGACAAACCTCAAACTGAACGAAATCGCAACCAAACTGGGTTTTGAAGAACCTGCCTATTTCACTCGGATATTTACAAAGATCATGGGAATATCCCCCTCTGCTTACCGGAAGAAAGAATCGGAACACAAGGATTATCCTTTTAATGTCTAAAAATTAAACAAATGTTGTCGCGAGGGATAATTATTTCATGGATTGTTCCATACTTCTTTGATCGTTTCTTCTTGGGAATAACCTACGGGGCAGGCTTCGCTCTTGGTGTTGGCATGGTAATACCCGTTTGTTTCATTAGGGCAGGTAATCATACGGTTACCGGGCATTTGTAGGTGTCCGTTCGGGTCGATTTGTCTTATCCGGTTATAGGCATATTTTATCCAATTGTTACGGTATTGTTCGTCTTGGAGAGAAAACCAGGATATTTCGTCCCATCCCCAGATAAAATGTGAATCCAATGTCGCTTCGCCGGGTGTTTGGCTTCGACCGAAATTGTCGAACTCTACCAGGAAGGGGAGGTGTTGGCAGTTCCAACCACTGGGAGTTACGCAGGCCTTACTTTTGTTGTAAATGCCGTCGAGATAGTTTGCTTCTATTTTTCCTTCACGAGGTTTTTCCGGTGTTTCTTTTATGCGGAGAGGGAATGAATTAAAATCAATGAGGCTTATGCCGTCTTTAACCATGCCTCCGTAGGGAACATGTGCGTCGATAATTACCCAATTGCGACGGGCATGTTTGGAGGCATATTCTCTGATCTTTGTGAGGATGGCAGCCCAGTGGTCTTTATAAGGATCGTTCATTCCGATGAGTTCTACCTGACCGATGTGGAAGGCTTCGCAACCTATATCTATGTAGGAGCCGGCGAGGAAGTAGAACCATAGCTTCGTTTCTATCTTGCTGATATCGGGAACACTGCTTTTTCCCCAGTGGTTTACCATGATGCCTTTGTCGTTCAGCATGGCATCGTACGAGAAGTTTCGGTTTTCTACGGGGAGATTAAAGTCGTAAAATACCCATGCAGGGATTGGTATATTGTTTACGTCTTGTGTAATTATTTAAAAGGGTGCACCTGATTTCCAAAAAGGATGCACCCGATTTCCACCCCGTCAGGCCGGGCAACTTAGCTCCTTTAGCTCCTTTTAGAATACGGCTTTCCCATAAGCTCTTCGTATGCTTTGGTAAAGTGGGCAAAGACTTGTTTGGCCTGGCTTTTTTTCCCGGCGGCGCTTAATGAGGAGCATTTTATGAGGATGGCTTCTTCATTCAGTGGGTCGATCATTAGCAAATGCTCAGCGATGTGGTAGCGGAGAGTGGTGTTATTTTTGTTTTCAGGCAGATTCAATAATAGGCTGAGTATATCTGTCACCTCTTTTGTATAATTGGATTTATAGAAGGCGGCCCATTCCGCCTGGAGGTTAGGTAGCAGTTCTCCGGTCTGTAATAATCCTATCAAACGGCAGGTTTCGTTTGCCGAAAGGACGTCTGTTTTAGCTTTAGAGATGAGTTCCATAACCTCTAAGTAATCGCAATACGTAGTATCTCCGAATTGAAGGCTCCATAACGAGTGTATGTTTATTACTTCAATGCTTCCCGTTTCTTCAAGGACCGTGCGTAGCTTGCTGATGTTCACGTTTCTGTTGTTACGTGCGCTGCCGCCGGTTTTATCATGCCAAAGCGCTTCGTCTAGCCGGGCAGATGTAACCCCTCTTCTTTCTTTTGCCGAATGGAATAATAAAAAGAGAAATAATTGCTTTAATGTAGGAGAAAAAGAAGAGGTGATGTTTTCTTCTTTTGCATTAAATGCCTGGAAACCTCCCAGTAAATAGATGGCGGATACCTGGCGCCTTCGTATAACAGGCAAAGGTTCCAGACTGGCATTTGCTTTCATAGAAATGCGCCTGTTTCTCTTTCTAAGGACAAAGATTATCAAAAAGATCAATATAACAGTTGATACGACGCCCATCGCATAAGAAAGGGGGAAACGATTGGCCGGCGGGCGTTGCAACACTTCTTCCATTGCAAGGGGAGGATAGGCAATGGCATATAAAGCAATGGTGTTCCGATGGGCGATAACGGCTATCAGATTGGATTTTTCTTCATTTAAATAGAGATACGTCCACGTTTCGGTATCACGGAATTTAAAAGGGATACTGTCGCCAACAATCTTCATTTCCGGTTGGGAAATGCCGAACCGGGCTAATTGCAGGTAAGAGTCGTAATAACCATTATTAAATAATAAGGCATAAAAACTGTCTGTTGAAGGATCGGCAACTAATGTCTCGGCCGGTACAAAAGGGGATAACGGAGCCGGCAATGTCCATAACGGCGTGAATGAGTAATCAAGCAGGCTAAACTCGTATAAATCATAATAAGAACGTGGCGATAATTCCTGCCTGCCCGATTTACTACCGTAACCGCCGAAAACAAGTATCTTATTGTCGCCCAGATGTCCGGCGCTGCTTAAATAGCGGGGCGCGATCTGGTCGCTTCGGTCTATCTGTTTCCATGTGCTTTCTTTTTTATTATATATATTAACCACGCCTTTATACCGGTAATGACCGTATCCCAGGATAGTAACCAACGAACTGTCTTTAGAGGAAATAAATTTATTGTTATGTCCGTAAACAGACAGATTCGTTTCCGGGCGCTTAACTGTCCATTTACCCGTTTTCAGGTTAAAGCGATTGATTACCGGATTGGGAAAATCATACGACCATAGTTCGCCGGTATATTTATTATAGATGAGGTCGTGCCTGGTTTCACTCCTGTAAGGACGCCCTTCCGTAAACGGGATTGTGTCAATTTCCAGCGATTTATAGTGCAAATAATAAGCGGCTTTATCATCAAGAAAGAATATCCCTTTTCCAACCGCATCGGAAGTAACGCCATTCAGGTTTTCAACCTCCATTTCCGTAAGTTTTTGCCATTGGATGTATTTGTCGATAAGCCAGTTCGGGTTTTCCACCCGTGCTTCGGCGAGCCGTATGTTGTCGTATGTTTTATTTCCGTAATGTTTTCCAAGTATCCACTGGCGGAATAGTTTATGTTCCGGTTTGTAGATAGACACGTTTTTAATACTCATCGGGCAAACATCCGTACTGTGGAAACTAGGCGCTTTGCAAATACCGAAATAGATTTGAAAGTCTTTTAAATTTGATAAACCGTGCGACTGGATTTCCTGCCTTTTTTCATTAAAGGAGGCTACTAACCGGGCATTTTTTGTGTCGAAGTCGATACGGACCCTTACCCACTGACCAAAGTCAATAGAAGGAAGGTCGGCCCATTTATAGCTCAGCAGAATCTCATCCTTATAGATCAACCATATATTGGCGTCGTCGGATATTACATTGGAAACCAGGTCGATGTTTGTATCCCCGTTTGCGATGATCCGGAAAATATATCCGTAGTATCCGTCATCCTGCCTGAAATTAACATCAAATTCAATAGAGAAGCCGTTTGGAAACCGAAAGGGTTTATCGGGCGTTAAATGGAGCGAAGTTCGTTCATCCTGTACTACTTCGTGCGATGAGAAAAACAAGCCCGGTGATTCGGCTTGGGCAAAAAGCGCAAGCTTACAGAAAAAGAAAAAAACAACTAATATCGTAGATATTCTAATCACACAGGTTACGTTTACAGGTATAAATGCTAAAATGAACTTCCCAAAAATAGATAATATTATTGAATTTAAACATAAAGGAGAAGCATTAATCCTATTTTAATACGATATTAATAGGATTGTTTAGTTGCCTGTTAATAAGGTCGGCTTATTTTTGAAACTTATTTATTGGCAATAAATTAAAAACACTATATGAGTACATCAAAAAAACCAATTATTCTCTTTTTCTTAGGCCTTTGCGGCTGCCTCTTCTCTGTGCAGGCACAAGAGAATGGACGACCAACAGACGCACGTAGCGTATGCTCCCTCTCAAGGGCGTAGCATCTGGAATACGGCCTTGGACAAAATAGAGGTAGAAGGCAAAACTAAATGTATCTAAAAAGAAAGGATTCATCCATTAATAGTGAAATAACGATTATGAAAAATGTAGTATTCTCAATTGTAGCTGTTTTGATAGCTTTAACCGGTTGTAAAAAACAAACCAAACAGGAAGAAGTAATTCTTGCCGAAAACCCGTTTGTCCGTCACCTGTATACGGCAGACCCATCTGCTCATGTGTGGGACGACGGACGGTTGTATGTATATGCTTCGCACGATATCGATCCACCGCGTGGGTGCGACTTGATGGACAGGTACCATGTATTCTCTACCGATGATATGGTGAACTGGACAGACCATGGCGAAATCTTAAACTCAGGTCAGGTACCCTGGGGACGTCCTGAAGGCGGATTTATGTGGGCGCCCGATTGTGCGTACAGGGATGGTATGTATTATTATTATTTCCCGCACCCCAGCGGAACGGACTGGAATCATACCTGGAAGGTAGGAGTGGCAACCAGTAAGCAACCGGCCGGCGACTTCGTAGTACAAGGATATGTGGAAGGACTGGGCGATGACACCTTTGCCATGATAGACCCCTGTGTTTTTATTGACGACGACGGACAGGCTTATTTCTATTACGGTGGAGGTGCCCGTTGCGCTGGCGCCCGACTAAAAGAAAATATGATAGAACTGGCCGAACCATTGACTTTTATGGAAGGATTAACCGATTTCCACGAAGCAACCTGGGTACATAAAAAAGACGACGTTTACTATCTGTCTTATTCCGACAATCATCCCAAAGAAGGAAACCGCATGAACTATGCAACCAGCAATAGTCCGTTAGGCCCATGGAAATATCAGGGAATTTATATGGATCCGACAGGATGCGATACAAACCATGGCTCTATCGTAGAATACAAAGGCCAATGGTATGCATTCTATCACAACAAAGTATTATCCGGCCAGGGAAACCTCCGCTCTATCTGTGTTGATAAACTGTATTATAATCCCGATGGAACCATACAGAAAGTAGTACAAACCGGAAGAAGCAAGGAATAAACAGAGAAGAAATACTTATTTTCTCAAATATCTCTTCAATAAGGTTTTCATTATGACTTTATGAAACGGCTTTACAGGAAGAAAGTAAAGCCGTCCCCATAGGTTATTGAAATGAACCAACGTTGTCAGATATATAGCACCCTCAGCCTTATCATTCATAATCGATGCCCTGAAATTCAAGTGTTTGTCATCTTCTCCCATGATGATTTCTTCTTCATTCTTTTCAATTAGCGTAAAAAAAGTTTCTTGTTCCGGGTTTTGTTTATCAGTTTTCAGTCCAAAGGCCTTTACAAGCAAATTTCTCAACTTAAGCAAGGCAAGAACCCATTTGGGCAACACTAGTAATTCCTTTGAAATTTCTTCCGCACTTTTATCCGATGTCTTTTTTATCGAATAGATATCCTGATAGTCGATTGTACCGAATCCATTTGCAACATTGGATTTTTGTGGGAAGTAATAATAACGAATGCAATTGAGTTTATCTTCCATGCTCTTTACTGTTCTTTTACCCATGTAGGATCGTTCTTTCCCACAAAGGTATAAATTTTCAAGATTCGCCTTGACATACAGTTTAAATAGGTGTTGAATATTTTAAGAAATAGATTTGGAGATTTCACATAAGATGCTTATTTTTGGAATGTTATACACAATCATTGCGATAAAAGGCATCAAAATAATCAAAGATTCTAGAAATGCGCAAAAGATTCGAGCCACAATTAGCAATAGGTCAACTGTTAATAGAAGATACACCTACCCCCCGAAGCAGAGATGGGATGGCCGACTTAGTAATAGCGCTTCGTGAATTGTACAAAAACCAATCATACAGAGATCAAGTATTAGATATCCTGGAATCCATACTAATCAAAGGAAAATCCCAGACGGGCCGTCCGGGGATGGATTTATGGCGATTGTTTGTCTTGGCTCAACTTCGTTTATCCAAGCAATTGAGTTATGACGAACTTCACCTACAAGCCAATTATAACAAGTTGGTTAGACAAGTAATGGGAGTAGAAAGAACGTCGGACTTTGAGGAGATAACGTTTGCTTATCAAACCATAGTGAATAATGTCAGCTTACTGGACAATAAGAGTATACAACAAATTAACGATGTCATAGTATCCTTTGGACAAGGCGAAGTATTCAAAAAAAAGAGAGGAGGAAGACTTACAGTTAAAAGCCGATAGCTTTTAGCAGTCGCGAGGAAAATACCTTAGCCCAAACTCAGGTTTCCAACCAAAATACAAAAAAGCGCTCCGTATCGAAGGATGTATATCAAATAAATAAAAAAGTTGTATGTAAATTATGTATCTCTAAAAAGAAAAAAGACTTACGAGAAATCGTAAGTCTTTAATTTTCAAGTGGGCGTTGAGGGATTCGAACCCCCGACCCTCTGCTTGTAAGGCAGATGCTCTGAACCAGCTGAGCTAAACGCCCTTGTTTTTGTTTCTTTCTTTATAGCTTTTCCGTTGAAAAGCGTTGCAAAGATATAGCTTTTTCTTTTACCTCCAAATGTATTTGAAAATATTTTTGCAAAAATCTGAATGGGATATAGTAAATGTATTGATTATGAACAAAAAAATTCATTCGAAATAGAGTTGAATTTTTGTAGTATTTATTGATTTTTAAGGTGATAAAATTCCCTTATTTACTTTTATATTAGATAAAAACATTAACTTTGCAGTCCGATTTAGGAATTTATATGATGTTGTCAACACTAACAGCTATTTCTCCTGTTGATGGGAGATACAGAAATAAAACAGAAAAACTGGCATCTTACTTTTCTGAATATGCCCTTATTAAGTATAGGGTACGTATTGAGATAGAGTATTTTATTTGTTTTATGGAATTTGTTCCACAATTAAAAACTCTGCTTACAAAGGAAAAGAAAGAATCGTTACGTGCAATCTATTATGAGTTTTCACTTGAAGATGCTTTACGCATTAAAGAAATAGAAGAAGTGACAAATCATGATGTGAAGGCTGTAGAATATTTTCTGAAGGAAAAATTTGATTTACTGTCCTTGCAAGAATATAAAGAATTCATTCATTTCGGTTTAACGTCGCAAGATATCAATAATACATCTGTTCCTCTTTCTCTTAAAGAAGCGTTAGATGAGGTTTATTATCCCGAGCTTCAGCATGTAATAGATATTTTGAAAAAGTATGCTGATGAATGGAAAGATATTCCGATGTTAGCCCGAACACATGGACAGCCGGCCTCACCAACCCGTTTGGGGAAAGAAGTGATGGTATTTGTTTATCGTTTAGAGCAACAGTTGATATTATTAAAAGGAATTCCGTTATCGGCAAAATTTGGAGGAGCTACAGGTAGTCTGAATGCTCATAAGATTGCTTATCCCGAATTAGATTGGAAATCTTTTGTTACTGATTTTGTTACGGATATAGTAGGTTTATCCCGTGAAGAATATACAACGCAAGTATCAAACTATGATAACCTTGCCGCTGTTTTCGACGGATTAAAGAGAATAAACACCATTTTGATAGATTTATCCAGAGATTTTTGGCAATATATATCAATGGACTATTTTAAACAGAAGATTAAAACTGGCGAAGTGGGTTCTTCTGCCATGCCTCATAAAGTAAATCCTATAGATTTTGAAAATGCAGAAGGTAATCTGGGGATTGCTAATGTTATATTAGACCATCTTGCAATAAAACTACCGATTTCCCGTTTGCAAAGAGATTTGACGGATTCTACAGTATTAAGGAATATAGGTGTGCCGTTGTCGCATATTGAAATTGCATTTAAAAGTTTAACAAAAGGACTTGAGAAGTTGTTATTGAATAAAACGGCGTTATATGAAGATTTAGAGCAATGTTGGGCTGTCGTTGCAGAAGGTATACAAACGATCTTACGGAGAGAAGGATATCCGAAGCCATATGAAGCATTAAAGGCTTTAACGCGTACAAATGATGAGATTACTGAAAAATCTATTCATAATTTTATTGATAATTTGAATGTTGATGATAGAGTAAAAGCAGAATTAAGGGCGATATCGCCACATAATTATACAGGTATTTAGTATTAATTTAAAAAGAGAGTAGCCGGGAGGCCACAAATGTTAGTGTTAATTTATTATAATTCAGAACAATGAGTACAGAAGAAAGAGATGAAACTCAACCGCGCCCCAAAAAAGTGATACCAAGTATCAGAAGGGAAAACACAGACCAGGAAGGTGAAAGAAGACCTTACAATCAGGGATATGACAGACCTGATGGAAACTATGAACGGAGATCATATAATAATCGCCAGCAAGATGACAGGGGTGGTTATAACAGGTCTTACGGAGATCGCCAAAACCGTCCTCGTTACGACAATCGTGACAGTGGATATGGTAACCGTGATGGGGGGTATAACAATAACCGTGATGGAGGAGGATACAATAACAACCGTGACGGAGGGGGATACAACAATCGCGCCTCTTCTTATGGAAACAACCGTCCTTCTTACGGGAATAATAATTATAACCGTCCATACGGAAATAATGATCGTCAATACAATCGCCCTCGCCAGGAAGGATATAGTGACAGGCCTGTAAGAGCCTATTCGGCTACTCCAACCGGTGATGGAATGTCGGGAGAAGGTGTAAAGAAAAGAAGGCCTCGCGTTGGCGATACCCGTACAAACACGTATGATAACCATGGTGGAGGAAACAGGCCTTCCTATGGTAATAATAATCGTGGAGGAGGGTATGGTAATAATAACAAAAGGCCTCAGCAACAAAAATTCCATTCGTCGGACTATAATCCCAATGCCAAATATAGCGTACAGAAACAGCTAAAATACAAAGAGGTATTGGCCGATCCGAACGAACCGATCCGTTTGAATAAGTTCCTTTCGAATGCAGGTGTTTGCTCACGTCGTGAAGCAGATGAATTTATCCAGAAAGGCCTCGTAAAAGTAAATGGAGAAGTAATAACGGAATTAGGTACAAAAATTACCCGTCAGGATGAAGTATTGTTCAATGATCGGACGGTTCATATTGAAAGTAAACTATACATTGTATTGAACAAACCGAAAAATACGATGACAACATCCGACGATCCGAAAGAGCGTAAAACTGTAATGGATTTGGTTAAAAATGCTTGTACGGAACGCATTTATCCGGTAGGACGTTTAGACCGAAATACGACAGGAGTGCTTTTACTTACAAATGATGGTGATTTGGCTTCTAAGCTTACCCATCCTTCATATAAGAAAAAGAAAATCTATCACGTGTGGCTGGATAAGAATGTAGTTATTGAAGATATGGAAAAAATAGCGAATGGTTTAGAATTGGAAGATGGTGAAATTCATGCGGATGCCATCAGCTACGCAAGCGAAGATGATAAAAGCCAGGTAGGTATAGAAATCCATTCCGGCCGGAATCGTATCGTGCGTCGTATCTTTGAATCGTTAGGTTATCATGTAATGAAGTTAGACCGTGTCTATTTTGCCGGTTTAACGAAAAAGAATCTTCCTCGCGGAAAATGGCGTTACCTGAATGAAAGAGAAGTAAACGCACTCAGGATGGGAGCATTTGAGTAATCCTCTCTATCTCCTCTTTCTGGGGAGAGTGAAATAAAAACAAATAGTTTGGTCTCTCTACACCTCCTTTAAGAGGAGGGTAGGAGAGGCTTTTATTAATTAATACAAATATGGAAGCAATTAAAAGAACAAAGATTGTAGATGTGCTTAAAAGTAAAGCATTCGGCACAACCGTTAATGTGAAAGGATGGGTTCGTACCCGCAGAGGTAGTAAACAAGTCAATTTTATTGCACTGAACGACGGTTCTACAATACATAATGTTCAAATCGTTGTGGATGTGGATACATGGGGAGAAGAGTTTCTGAAACCGATTACAACCGGCGCTTGTATTAATGTAAACGGTACGCTGGTGGAATCGCAGGGACAAGGACAGGATGCTGAAATTCAAGCTAAAGAAATTCAGATTTATGGGACGGCAGACCCTGCTACCTATCCGTTACAAAAGAAAGGACATTCATTTGAATTCCTCCGTGAAATAGCACATCTGCGTCCACGTACAAATACATTCGGTGCAATATTTCGTATCCGCCATCATATGGCTATCGCCATTCATACGTTTTTCCACGACAGGGGATTCTTTTATTTTCATACACCCGTAATTACGGCTTCCGATTGTGAAGGAGCCGGCCAAATGTTTCAGGTGACTACCATGAATTTGTATGATTTAAAGAAGGATGAGAAAGGTTCTATTGATTATACAAACGATTTCTTTGGCAAGCAAGCCAGCTTAACGGTTTCAGGTCAATTGGAAGGAGAATTGGCCGCTATGGCTTTAGGTGCTATTTATACATTTGGCCCTACTTTCCGTGCTGAAAATTCGAATACGCCACGTCATCTGGCCGAATTTTGGATGGTTGAACCGGAAGTTGCTTTCAATGAAATTGCAGAAAATATGCAATTGGCTGAAGACTTCATTAAATATTGTATCCAATGGGCGTTGAATAATTGTTTGGATGATATCCGCTTTCTTAACAATATGATAGATAAAGAACTGATTGAACGTTTAAACTTTGTATTAAAACAGGATTTTATCAGACTGTCATATACCGAAGGAATAAAAATCCTGGAAGAAGCTGTTGCTAATGGACATACGTTTGAGTTTCCTCTATTTTGGGGAGCGGATTTAGCCTCGGAACATGAGCGTTATCTGGTGGAAAATCATTTTAAATGCCCGGTTATCCTGACGGATTATCCGAAAGAAATAAAGTCTTTCTATATGAAGCAGAATGATGATGGTAAAACGGTTCGTGCCATGGATGTATTATTTCCAAAAATTGGCGAGATCATTGGCGGTTCACAACGTGAAGAAGATTATGATAAACTGTCTGCCCATGCAAAAGAAATGGGAGTACCTACAAAAGATATCTGGTGGTATCTGGATACACGTCGTTTCGGAACAGCTCCCCATGCAGGTTTTGGCTTAGGTTTCGAGCGATTATTATTATTTGTAACCGGTATGACAAATATCCGGGACGTGATACCATTCCCGAGAACACCGAACAATTGCGAATTTTAATTCGCAATTGTTAATTACTTAGGATTCTTCTTCTAAATCAATTGGTATTTGTTTTTTGAAGGCTTCTTTGAAGGAAATCAGCGATTCAGTGCGAGCTAATCCCAGGGGTTGTAGTTTTTTATGAATAATACTCAATAAATGCTGGTTGTTTTTTGCATAGATTTTTATGAATAAGTCATATTGTCCGGTAGTATAATGGCATTCCACTACTTCCGGAATTTCTTTTAATGCGGCTGCCACTTCGGAAAATTGTCCCGGCGAGTTAAGGAACAGTCCAATATAAGCACATGTTTCATAACCTACTTTTGTATTATCAATAATAAATTCTGAACCTTTTATTACTCCTAAATTGGTAAGTTTCTGGATACGCTGGTGGATAGCAGCTCCCGAAACGTTACATTCCCGCGCTACTTCAAGGAAAGGCATTCGAGCATTATTGATAATAAGCTTTAATATTTTTTCGTCCAATGTATCTAATTGATGATGCGCCATGTTCTTTATATTTATATCTGATTCCCTAATAAAAGACAAATGTACTTAATTATTAATAATCAGCAATTCATTTGTTATTTAATATTCTTAAATGAAATAGATTATTACCAGCTTGTTTTAAGATGAAATTTTTAAAGCTTATGTATTACCCGTAGCATTTGTTCTCCCAAGCCAATGGTGTATCCTTGTGACACAAATACCACCCGGCCAAACGTATCGGCAATCACAAAAACAGGTAATATCGTACTGTTTGGTAATTTCATAGCCGAGGCTAGCATATCTGTAATCCTATTATCACTGTCTATACCATAAATAATAGTAGCAGGAAGTGTTCCAAACTCATTTGTATCGAAATTTTTCCGCCCTTGTTCATCTTTAAATAATAAGATGATGCTCCGGTTCCATTCCTCTAAGTCTTTCGAAACGGCTGCGATGTCACGCATCGCATGATTGGTTGGTTCCTGCCGTGCGCCAAGAATCCCTATTACAAAATAACCCCGTCCGGTTGTAGATAAGATACTTTTTTCCTCTCCACTGTCGGCCAACCTGAATTTTTCTTCTGCATTAATACTACCGATTACCTGTATATCGTCCTGATTTTCCCGCATTACTAAAGAGATTTTAGTCGTTTTATCTGGCATGATACGGAAAGATGAAAGGTTGGCTAATACATTTCCTTTGGCCATACGAGCACCCGTAACTAGCACATAATTACCTTCATCTATCGGAAGGGGCTTTTTGAGTAGTTGGCTCCATGTATCACCTAATCCCATATCTACCTGATTTCCGGCTTCAAAATTTAATGTTTGCAGTTTGCCGTCAGGCAGTATCTTAGCAATCGTGAAATGACTGTAATATTTAGGATCGTCAAGCGCTTTTACAGGCGTGTAAGATGCCTTTACTTTACCTTGTGCGGATATGGCCGGAGCGCTTGCTTCAAAATCGATGTCTGTCCAGTTCGGATTGGCGAAATATTGTACTTTACCTGCCACCGGTTCGATACGTGCAGGTATCCCCAAACTTCTGGCTATGGATACAAAGAATATATTCCGCGAATCCGTATCAGCTACCCGTGCATTCCATACGCCCATAGGCATAACAGGGATTCGTTGTGGATTCAGTTCATCTTTTAGGCTAATATTCTTCTTTACCCATTCTACCAATGCTTGTGGATTCTCTTTCGCCTGCGAGGCTAATTCCGTTTGTATCGCCTGTTGGAAAAAGGAGCGATAGCTTGTTACTAACTCATTTCGTACCCTAGGGTTTTGTACGTAATCGTAAAACAACGAACTATTATCTCCTGATGAGTTTATCAAATGATCTGTAAATGCCGAAGCTGGCGTATCCCGTAAATCTTTGGAAGAAACAGTTTCCAGCAACGCCATGGCAGCAGGAAGCTTATCGGTAGCAGTCGAACGCAGGAAGTTTTCTATTTCCATCCAATTGCCACGGCTGCGGAGCAAGAATTGGGTTGTTTTCTCCGGATCCGTTCCCAGTTCGTTTGCTAATGCATGTGCTTTTTCTTCTGTATAGAAAGTAGCTACATATCGATTGCGAATCACATCCTCTTCCTCCATCCGCAGGGCATTTTTTTCTTTTTGTTCTTCGGTAACCTGTACGGGTATGGAGCCATCGACGGGAGGAATTATATCCAGCGGTAAATCAAACGTATCCCCCGGCTTTTTATCTAATGTAATAGAGACTTCAGCGTCTTTTCCGAATGATATTTTACCAAAGCCAAACCAGCCGTCTTTTGTTACCCAAACCAACATATCTCCCTTACCGGCGGAAAGGAATGTTTTCCCTTCGGCATTGGTGAATTTATTGGCTACGGTAAAGAATTCGGCATAATTATATATTTTAAATTCAACCTGGGCATTGCCGGCCGAAGCTCCGTCTGCATCTGTTACGGTAACAATACATTGGGCTATAGGAGCATAATTTTCCGTTACATTTATTTCTGTATAGCAACCGGTCGTTTCCATGATCTCTTCCGGTCCGTCATAACTACCAAACACTTTTGTGTGCATTAGCATACCCCGAAAAGCCGGTCCGTTAAACCAACCCATATTCAATACAGGTTCCGGTTCGCATGCTCCTAAGAAATACCATTTGCCATCTACCCACGCTTCCACCCATGCGTGATTATCATCGGTATGCGCCCAGCGAGGCGTATATACCTGACGGGCAGGAATACCTACCGAACGCAAAGCTGCAACGGTAAAAACAGATTCTTCGCCACAGCGCCCATAGGCTGTTTTGACGGAAGCTAATGGAGAAGAAGTGCGCGAATCGGATGGCGTATAAATCACTTTTTCATGACACCAGTGGTTCACTTCCAATACGGCATCATACAAGGAAAGGCCTTTTACCCGATTTTTTAATTCCTCATAGAAAAGCATGCGGCTCTCGTCTAAGTTCTCATTATTGACTCTTATTGGCAATACAAAATGACGGAAGATCATTTCCGGTATCTCTTTCCCCCAGGGCATTTCTGTTTTAGCCTGAAAGGTTGTTCGGATATTTTTCAGATAAAAGTCGCCACTATAATCTGTTATATCTCCTAAAGGCATATAAGCATATAAAAAAGAAAGCGCCTCTTGTTCTTCTCCGGTTAATTGTTCATTGAAGATGGAGAATAAGTCCCCATTGGAAAGGACGGTCTGTTTGTTTTGAAAATCATTTACAACTTGTTCTCTAATTACTTTATCGGTAATAAAGTGGCCGGTTTTGCTGCATCCGGCGGCAATTATTAAGAAGATGCTCAGATATATGGCGATACACTTTTCTTTACTCATGATTGTATTTTGTTTGGTACAAATGTAATAAACCTTTTTTATACTGCGTACAGTATAGGCATATCCACTTACAATTTTTTTTAAATTTCTCCCATCCCCCCTCGCTGATAAAGTCATTAAGTTAAGGGTTGACGCTGTACGGTGTCAACCCTTAACTTGACATTGTCCCCGCCGGATTCGAAAGGATAGTATACAAAATAGCTACTGTTTTCCGTGAAATCCTGTGAAATATGCGAAATATCCAATAATTCTATTGTTACAGACTTGCGTTTTTGCCTGATTTTCGCTTATTTTGCTGAATAAAGATTGTAAATTAAACCATCCCGCTTATGCTTCACGGATTATACTCATTGGTCAGCAGCGCTGAATCTATCTTATTAATAGTATCAATTATACTGTTCTTTAGTATTTTTGCCGGTAAAGCCGGTTTTCGTTTTGGACTGCCTTCTCTGCTTATTTTCCTTGGAGTGGGGATGTTATTCGGTAGTGATGGGCTGGGAATCCAGTTTAGTAATTCGGGCGTAGCCCAGTTTATTGGTATGTTGGCATTAACCATCATCTTGTTTTCGGGCGGTATGGATACCAAATACAAAGATGTTAAGCCGATAGCTACCCAAGGTGTCATACTGGCTACTGTCGGGGTATTAGCTACTACCTTTATTACAGGGGGATTCATCTATTATCTGTTTTTGTGGATAACGGGACATCCGACCCTTACGTTTCCGGAATCGTTATTATTAGCGGCGGTTATGTCGTCAACAGATTCGGCATCTGTATTCTCTATTCTCAGAAGTAAAGGTATCTATCTGAAAGAGAAGCTTCGTCCTACCCTTGAATTGGAAAGCGGTAGCAACGACCCGATGGCTTATATGCTTACCTTGTTGATGATATCTTATATACAGACAGGAGGTATGAATTTAGGGGAAGCGGTATTAACCATGGTTGTTCAATTGGTATGGGGAGCGGCGGCAGGATACTTGCTGGGCAAACTAACCGTTTGGACGATTAATCGTATCAATCTCGACAACGAAGCGATGTACCCCGTTCTTCTCATGGCGGCAGCCTTCTTTACATTCGCCGCTACAACGCTTATGAAAGGGAATGGTTATCTGGCTGCTTACATTGCAGGATTAGTAGTAGGAAACAGTAAACTTATTCATAAAAAAAGTATCGGGACGTTCTTCGATGGTTTCACCTGGTTATGGCAAATCGTTATGTTCCTGACATTGGGTTTGCTGGTAAATCCTCATGAGCTTTTATCGGTCGCGGTTACAGGGCTTGCAGTAGGTGTATTCATGATCGTGTTTGCCCGTCCGATAAGTGTGTTCCTGTGTTTGATACCTTTTAAAAATTTCTCTTTCAGAGGTAAATGTTATATATCATGGGTAGGACTTCGCGGCGCCGTACCTATTATCTTTGCAACCTATCCGCTTACAGCCGGGATCGAACATGCCGGACTTATTTTTAATGTCGTATTCTTTATAACCATACTTTCATTGCTGATACAAGGAACTACCGTTACATCCGTGGCTAAATTCCTAGGTATGGTAGACGAACCGGAACGGCAAGATGTTTTCGGAATAGAACTTCCCGACGGAATAAAGAGTGCAATGAGTGAAATAGAAATCACGCCGGCTGTATTAGAACATGGAAACAAGCTAATGGAGCTGACTCTTCCAGATCATACATTAGCGGTAATGGTCATGCGCGACGGACGATATTTTATCCCTAAAGGAAGTACAATCTTAAAAGAAGGTGATATTCTGTTAATGATTTCAGACAATGACGAGGCTCTATTGCAGTCATACCAGGCACTAGGAATCACGGATTATACAATGAAAAAGAACTAACGCCGTTTAGTAGTAAAACAAGAACGATGGTAGCAAAACAAGACAGGATACTTTGGGCCGATGATGAGATTGATTTATTGAAACCTCATATTCTCTTTCTACAAGATAAAGGGTATGAGGTCGTACCCGTAGTCAGCGGGCAAGACGCGATAGACCGATGTAAAGAAGAGACGTTCGATATTATTTTCCTCGATGAAAATATGCCGGGACTGACGGGGTTGGAAACATTGTCGGTTATCAAAGAGATAGACCCGACTGTTCCGGTAGTAATGGTAACAAAAAGCGAGGAAGAGAGTATTATGAATCAGGCTATTGGAAATAAAATAGCCGACTACTTGATTAAGCCGGTAAATCCGAACCAACTACTCCTCTTCATAAAAAAGAATGTGCATAAGGATAAGTTTATCACTGAGACGACAACAGTAAGTTACCAACAGGAGTTTTCCCGTATCGGGATGCAAATAAACGATTCGCTTACGGCAAACGATTGGATAGAAGTATATAAGAAACTTGTATTCTGGGAATTAGAACTCGAAAGCGGACAAACGCAAATGATGGATATGCTTCGTATGCAAAAGAAAGAAGCCAATAATTCATTTGGAAAGTTTGTGAAAAAACATTATATCGATTGGATACAACATCCCGACGACCGTCCGCTGATGAGCCCGGATTTGTTCAAGAAAAAGATATTCCCATTGCTTGATAAAGATGAAAAATTATTCTTTATCCTGATAGATAATTTTCGTCTCGACCAATGGCGCGTGATAAAGGAACTATTGGCCGGTTACTTTACATTTGAAGAAGATTTATATTATACAATCCTTCCTACCGCTACCCAATATGCCCGTAATTCCATCTTTTCGGGACTGATGCCGGTACAGATAGAACAACTTTTCCCGGATTTATGGGTAGATGAAGAAAGTGAAGAAGGAAAAAATCTGAATGAAGCTCCTCTTATTCAGACACAGTTCGACCGTTTCCGAAAGAAATATTCCTTCTCGTATAATAAGATAAATGATTCGATGCATGGCGAAAAACTACTGAATAATGTTCATTCGCTTATGCAAAATCAGTTAAATGTTGTTGTGTTGAATTTTATCGATATGTTGTCTCATGCCCGTACCGAAATGAAAATGATTCGTGAACTGGCACAAAGTGAAGCAGCGTATCGTAGTTTGACGAAATCATGGTTTCAACATTCTACTACGTTGGAGCTTTTCCGCTGGATTGCCGATAAAGGTTATAAAGTAATCCTGACTACCGACCATGGAACGATTCGTGTAGATGACCCAATAAAGATTATAGGCGATAAAAATACAAATACCAACTTACGATATAAAGTAGGGAAAAACCTTAGCTATAATCCAAAAGAAGTATTTGAAATACGGGAACCCGAAAAGGTAGGTTTGCCTTCGCCCAACCTGAGTAGTAAGTATATCTTTGCCGTGAATGAAGGTTTCTTTGCTTACCCTAATAATTACAATTATTATGTGTCTTATTTTAAGAACACCTTTCAGCATGGAGGTGTTTCAATGGAAGAAATGATGGTACCGTTCATAACGATGAATCCGAAATGAAACAGATACAAATAAAATCAGTAGAAGAGATAAAACAAGCCGCCCGAACTTTTGTTGAGACATCTATTTCTTCATCCGTTTTTGCTTTTCATGGGAGTATGGGAGCGGGGAAAACTACTTTTATCAAAGCTATTTGCGAAGAGTTGGGAGTAGAGGATGTAATCAACAGCCCGACATTTGCTATTATTAATGAATACCGGAGCGGAAAGTCCGGCGAACTTATTTATCATTTTGATTTTTATCGTATCAATAAATTAAGCGAAGCGGAAGATTTGGGCGTAGGAGATTATTTCTATAGTGGTGCATTATGCTTTATCGAATGGCCGGAGAAGATAGAAGAGCTTCTACCGGAAGACGTTGTTAATGTATCTATTACCGAAAACCCAGATAGCACACGTACCGTTTCTATCTACACAGCTTCTGAAAAAATGTATTAATACGGAACAGGTACATTTATTTGTCCTGACAAACCTCTGAGTCGGGGCATTACATTATTTGAACGTGGAAATTGCCAGGCATTTTCAGCAGAATTCCATTCATCCATAGGGGGAGCGCTCATTAATCCACGCCATTCAATACCATTACGAATGGTGTTTACCCTTCCCCAGTTCCCATCTGATACATAGGCATAGTTATCCGATAAAAAACGTGAACTTGTCGGAGAGTTAATAAGTTGTCCCACAATACGGAATGTATTTCCTTCTATTCCGTTCAGATAAGATAATGCAGCAACGCACCGGTCTATCCTTGGGCTTGTATTGGCTTTGTCGGCTTTGCGTATTCGTCCGACAATGCCTCCGCTGACAGCAGAAGATTGTTCATTTTTGTTCACGGTACCGGCGGCAAAGCAATCTTGTATGATAGCCGACAATGTGTGGTTCGGGCCATTCCCGTTTGTACTAATCCATCCGCCAAGGCCTCCTACACAACCTCTTTTTCCGGAGATATCGCCTGCGTTGTAACAGTTACGCATGCTGAATGCGCCATATCCATACCCTTTTCCCTGTTCATCGCCCGAAGCGGAAGCAGAAGAACAGCCAAAGATACCTCCTACGGAAGTAATGGTCTCTTTATCTGATGCATTTCCACTGACAATAATACCCCGGTTAGCGCATGAGGTGATCGTAAACTTCCCTGAACCATATCCGTTTCCGTTGTTTATCGTATCATTAATACTTGACTTATCACCATAGCCATACCCGTCTCCATAACCAAAAATACCGCCGGCGAACGACATGGCATTCGGACTGCTTGCATTGCCCCCTTTCACGAAACCATTGTTGACACATAAATAGACCATAAAAACGCCGGAACCATCACTAAAGCCATATCCGTCGCCCGAAGCATATCCATATCCGAATATACCGCCGGCAGAGCTAACTGCTTCATCGCCCTTGGTACGCCCTCCGGTAATTGTTCCGTTGTTCATGCAAGAAGAAATGATAAAAGAGCCGGAAGACGACATGGCGCCATCACAATATCCATGTCCCCGTCCTTTACCAATGATACCTCCGGTATAGGGATAATTAGAGGATGCGGCTATAACATCCCCGGTATTGGAACAATCTTCTATCAGAATATATACAGCGCCGTCTCCATCGCAGAAAGCATACCCTTCGCCTATTAAACCTCCTGTATTTGAATGATCGGTTTCACCGCCGACAACAGTTACGTGTTTGTTATGGCAGTTACGGATAATAATAGAATCTTCGCTGCTGGCGGCATTACAAAGCATATAGCCTGCCAGGCTCCCGGTATAAGAAATAGATTGACTAACATCCCCGGTTATTTCGCCTCCTTCAATCGTAAGGTTCTCAATCCGGGCTCCATTGCTCAAATACCCAAATAAACCGGATGCAGGATATCCTTCCGAATTAGAATTATTTATGTACAGGTTATAGATTGTCTTTCCGTTGCCATCAAAATTTCCCTGGAATGGATGGGCTGCATCACAACCGATAGATATCCAGTAATGAGCGCCGATATCAAGGTTTTTTGTCAGCATAAAGTAAACTCCGTGATAGGAATTTCCGGGTGTCATATTAACCTGGTCGGCTAAATAAGTGAGGCCGGAAACGGAGGATATCAGGAAGGGTTCTCTTTTTGTGCCTAAACCTTCAAACGTATATCCTCCTTCATCGTTGTACCAGTCGCCTGTTTGTGCAAGCAATTGACCGACAAAAAGGAATAAAATCAACGAGATGTTACATGATATCCTCCACATCATCTTTCTTATATAGGCTATCCATATTCTTTTACCGGATGTATGTCTCCATAAATTTAGCACCAGGCGCCGGTTGAATGGTTACCGATAGTGTATCGGCAGGAATCAATACGGTTTGTCCCTGATGAATGGTAAGCGTATTTCCTTTATTATCCAGGATAGAGGCCTTACCAGCCATACAAATATATACCACAAAAGAATCTAAAGAAGATAAATCGAGGCTGATAACGGTGTCAATATCCAATAAACGGGTGGTAAAATACGTACAGTCAACCAATGGCACAGGTGTATCTTTGCACGCTTTATAATGGGTACGATAATCATCGTGATACGTATAATCGATGGCATCTTTGGCCAATTCGGTATGCAGTTCGCGGGTATTTCCGTTGGCGTCTTTGCGGTTGTAATCGTAAATACGGTAGGTAATATTACTTGTCTGTTGGATTTCGGCAATAAAACATCCGGCTCCAATAGCATGTACTCGTCCGGCAGGAAGGAAAAATACATCTCCGGGCTTCACCTTATAACGCTGCATCACCTCCATAATCGTGTTATTCTCTACCCGTTTCACATACTCATCGGCATCTATTTGTTTGGAGAAACCAGAATACAAGGCAGCTCCTTCGGCAGCCTTAATGACATACCACATCTCTGTTTTGCCAAATGAATGATGGCGTTTTTCCGCCAATTCATCATCAGGATGTACCTGGATAGATAAATTATCGCGAGCATCAATAAATTTGATAAGCAAAGGAAACCGGTCGCCAAATTGCGCCATTACTTTACCCCCCACCAACTGTTTGCCGTATGTATGAATAAGCTCGTCCAGACTTTTCCCGGCCAGGCATCCATTAGCTACAATGGAATAGTTGTTATCAACATGCGAGAGTTCCCAACTCTCGCCAATACCATCTTGTAGAGGAGTAATCCCTTTAAAAGGACAAATCTCGGAACCACCCCAGATAATCTTCTTTAATATAGGTTTAAATGTAAAAGGATATAACATATTTATTTAACGATTAATTCTACTTTAGCACATAGCTACTTAATTCAGTATTTTCCCGATCCGACGGCTAAAGTAATCTTTTTTTCACTTGTATCCAAATATTGCAACGAATCACTTACGGATCGCATACCTCCCCCCATCTCTTTTCTCAAGAGGTGCTTACCTTTTTTGAGAAAGATAGGCATGAAATAAGAAAACCACAGCCCTGAAAAGGGTATAGGAAACCGACAAAAAAACAAGACGAAATGTATTTGCAGGAGTAATCACGCCCCATCAGGGCTAAAGATTGGGGGGAGGTTTACGTGCGATAGGGTTGAAACCCTATCCTCAGTTCTCCATTCCCTACGGGAAACAACCACGTTGTGGTAACTATTGCATCGTCACTATCTGTTTACAGAATGACTACACCGTGGTCTATTCCCACCGTGAATCTATTTCAAACGAGGGCCTATTCCCGCAGGGAATAAATACCTAAGGATAGGGTTTCAACCCTATTGCCCGTAGACCGTCCCCCAATCCTTAGCCTGCAGATATACTTGCGCTAACGATTGTCCCATAGTTAACCGTTTTGGGTTGTTAGTGGTACGAATTTACAATAAAATATGAATATGTTGTTCTAATGAAAGGAGTGAAATTGTCGGTCAAATATAATTAAAATTAACGAATGAAGATAAATTACGCCCTATCCGGGCTAAAGGTTGGAGGGCAGTCGCCGGTCGATAGGGTTGAAACCCTATCCTCAGTTCTCCATTCCCTATGGGAAACAACCACGTTGTGGTAACTATTGCACCGTCGCTATCTGTTTACAGAACGACTACACCGTGGTCTATTTCCACTGTGGATCTATTTCAAACGAGGGCCTATTCCCGCAGGGAATAAATACCTAAGGATAGGGTTTCAACCCTATTGCCCGTAGACCGTCCCCCAATCCTCAGCCCTGAAGGGGCGTAATTTATCTATATGCGGTTCGTATTCTCCCATATCATAAAAAAGATTAAAATGATACTTTTTCAAATTATTATCATAAGTTTGTAAGAAATTTCTCTTTTAATCGTAGAGAATTTTCTGGAAAACTGGAAAAGATAAGATTTACTTTTAATTATTCAAACCTTATGATTAACCTGTTTTATTTAAATGAGTATCATGCCAATGATATGAAGAAATCCGAATTTGACCCTGTGTTTAAATATGGGGGGATTAGAGAAGGTGATTCTATTTTGAATACCGGAATGGTTTATAATCATTTATTATTTCTGAAAGATGGATTAATCAAAATAAATTGTGATGAGTTTTATGACAGGCAACTGAAGAAGGAACAATGTATTTTAATACCTAAAGGCGCTAACATATCGTTGACCGTTTTGCAATCGGGATCGTTGCTGGTATTTATTTTTGATATGTTGAAAAATCCTTTTGAAAACCATGTTCTTCATTCGTATCAAACGATTCAATCCAAAATCAGTTATACCTTTACTCCTGTTCCGATTAGAGAACCGTTAACTTCCTATCTGGAACTTATTCTTTATTATAAAGAGAAGGGAATGGACCACAAACAATTGTACGAAATTAAAGAAAGAGAACTCTTTTTATTGCTCCATTCGTGTTATACGCAAGAGGAAGTTATAACCTTATTATATCCTATTATCAGGATGTCTAATTTTAAAAACTTCGTAATCAAAAATTATCCTAAAGTAAAAAATGTTGCTGAATTAGTACGTATTTCCGGAATGGGAAGAACGGCATTCGACTATACGTTTCGGAATGTTTTTGGTACTTCGGCAAGGCAATGGATGCTTACGCAAATAGCCAAACAAGTACAATATAAGGCTATGGAACCCGAGATTACTATAAAAGACCTTATAAAAGAATTTAAGTTTGATTCGGCTTCACATTTTAATCGTTTTTGCAGGAAGCAATTCGATTGCACACCCGGAGAATTGATAAAAAATTCAAGTAAAAGCTATTTTAGTTGACTATTTTTAAGTAAGTGGTGATTTAGCCAATATTATCGGCGGTTTAGGCAATATTCATGTGAAAAAATATATTTACGTTTGCACAGTAAGAAAAGTCTTTTATAGAAAGAGAACCGATTTTAAAACAGAAAAAGTAGTACGTAAAGAAGATTTAGGTATTTTGTTTTATTCTTTTTGTATATCGTAAATGCATGATCTACAATTAGACTAACCAGATAAAAAGATAAAGATGAGACGAACTTTGGTGTTAATTATTGTATTGATGGTTGTATTTTGTTCTGCAAAGAGTCAGAGTATTGCTTTAAAATCTAACATTTTATACGATGTTACCAGTACTATTAATTTAGGATTGGAAATTGGTTTGGCTCCAAAGTGGACGCTGGAATTGCCTGTTAATTATAATCCCTGGAATTTCTCAGACACTGAAAAAATAAAACATTGGCTGGTTCAGCCTGAGGCGCGTTATTGGTTTTGTGAAAAATTCAATGGACATTTTATGGGTTTACATGCGCTTGTGGGTGGATATAATGTAGGCGGTATCAATATGTTCGGGCTAAAAGATCATCGGTATGAAGGGAATATGTATGGAGGTGGCGTTTCATACGGCTACCAATGGATACTCAATAATCATTGGAGTATTGAAGCCACTGTGGGCGTTGGTTATGTCTATCTTGAACATGGCAAGTATCCCTGTAAAAAATGTGAGACTAAGCTAGACAATTTTACCAAAAACTGGTTTGGTCCTACCAAAGCAGGCGTCAGTATCATCTATGTCATTAAATAAGAGGGGGAGCAGCAGGATATGAAAAAGATATGCAATATATACAGGGTTGTTTTGGCAGGATTACTAATTACTGCAACTTTTGATAGCAGCGCCCAGACAGAGGCTGTGATCTTCGACGGACAAATCCCTGTAAAAATACAACGATTGCGCCAAACGGAAGATTCCGTTCAATTGGTGATGGATATTGATTTGACAAACGTAAAAATCAGTACGGAGCGTTCGATTGTGCTGACGCCTATACTGATCTCGCCTCAGGGACGTGAAGTGAAGTTGAAAAACATCCTGATAAACGGACGCCAGCGTCATAAAGCCTTTGTACGTGAAATTGCATTAAACGGATGGGAGCGTGATGTTAAAAAGGCGCATTACGGCGTAATTCCCCTTACAAAAGAAAACCGTAAAGTACATCACTATACGCAATCGGTTGGTTTTGAGAGCTGGATGCGTGAAGCCCGGATGAATATAGAAACAGACTTATGCGGCTGTGCAGCAGGGAGCATACAACAAGTAGCATCCGAGAAAGTAGCGAGTCGTATTGTGCTTGAAGGAGCAAAAGAATACCGTGCGTTGCCGAATGTAGCTTATATCCGTCCGGAAGTGGAACAAATCAAAGCGCGCAGTGAATCATGCGATGTATTTCTTGATTTCCCGGTAGCCCGGACGGAGATTAATCCGAGTTTTGGAAACAATCCCCGCGAGTTGGCTAAAATAGAACAGATTATGAATGAGATCCGTACGGATAAAAATCTTACCGTAACAGGTGCAATAATTTCCGGTTATGCTTCTCCTGAGGGAGATGTTAGCTTTAACAATCAATTATCACGCGGCCGTGCCGAGGCTTTACGAAACTACCTGTCTATGCGTGCAGGTATGCCTGGCTATTTATACCAGGTGGGTTTTGGAGGCGAAGACTGGGAAGGTTTAGCCCGATTGGTACAAAATTCGTATATCGAACCCAAAGGTACGATTCTTTCAATTATCAATTATTACAATCCGATGGAGCGTAAGAACCGTTTGAGAGCATTGAACGGCGGCCGTACCTATCAACAGCTATTACATACACTCTATCCTCAATTGAGACGAGTAGTGGCAAAGAT
>JAISDJ010000075.1 GCA_031264865.1 Tannerellaceae bacterium
TCAAAAGGCGAATAAATGATATTAACAAAAATATCTGATTTGCTGAAAAAACCAATGACGCAGAATTTTGTGTCGTTAGTTCTGTTACAAGGCGTAAATTACCTGTTGCCGTTAGTATCTTTTCCTTTCCTTTTCCGTGTATTGGGCTTTGAACGGTGGTGGTTGATCTCTATCGGATACGCATTGATACAGTATTTTGTTCTTTTCACTGATTTCGGCTTCAATCTGTCGGCTACCAAATATATATCCGTCCACCGGGACGACAATGTACGGGTAAACAGGTATCTTAACAGCGCTTTTATCTGTAGGATCCTGTTAGGGTTCGTTGGTTTCATTATCTTGTTTATACTTATCTCAACGGTCGGCCGTTTCAGGCAGGACGCTTCTTTTTATCTGCTTTACTTCGGGATAGTAGTGGGCAACATCATGTTTCCCATGTGGTTTTTCCAGGGAGTGGAAAAGATGAAGTATATTACGATATTCAATATTGTGGCCAAACTGATCAGCTTTATCCCCTTCTTTATATTTATCCGCAAGCCTGAAGATTATATGTTAGTGCCGCTGTTTTATACTACCGGTTATATTTTTGCGGGGCTGGTCAGTATCTATATTATTTATTTCAAAGAAAGGATGAAGTGGTTTTTGCCTACTTCAGCCGAAATCAAATTCGCTTTTAAAGACAGTTCAACCTATTTCCTCTCGCGTATATCCGTCTCCGTATTCACGTATAGTAATTCGTTCGTTTTAGGATTGGTTTGCGGTAACGCGGCGGCCGGCTACTATACTGCGGCGGAGAAGTTATACCAGGCATACAACCAGCTGTTAACACCGTTTACCGGCGTCTTGTTCCCCTATATGGCCCAAGCCCGGGATATTCATTTTTTCAAGAAGATATTCAGGCGTATCACCGTCGGCAACGTTTTCTTACTTACAGGCATATTACTGGCTTCTTACTGGATTATCCAGGTTGTATACGGGGAAGCGGCGCAGGCGGGTAGTTTAACGGTATTCCGGATTTTACTGTTTGGTTGCTTCTTTACCATTCCGTCGATGCTTCTGGGCTATCCGTTTTTAGCCGCCATAGGATATGCTTCTTATACGAACTGGACTATTTTTATTGTTTCGTTGTTGCACCTGTCCGGATTAGCGATATTATTCTTCTCAGGATGTCTTACCATAAATACGGTTGCCGCCCTGGTAGTGGTAGCCGAATTACTTCTACTAACATTCCGGCTGCGAGCCGTTGTGCATTATAAATTATTTAAGCGATGAACAAAGCAGATTACAGTAAATTGTTCCCCGATAACCGCCATGAAGGCGAAACCGTCTTGCGACAGGCCCAATTAGTATTGTTGCGCATGTTTAGGATAATCGACCATATATGCAGGGAGCACGATATAAAATACTGGATGTGTTCAGGAACATTACTCGGAGCCGTCAGGTATAAAGGATTTATCCCCTGGGACGACGACCTCGACATTTGTATGTTGCGCGAAGACTACGAGAAGTTTATAGCGTTTGCCGTTAACGAATTTCCCGCGGATATGATCCTGCAAACACGGGAAACCGATCCTACTTATCGCTACCTGCCTTTACCTTGCAAAGTGCGCGACAAAAAAAGCTTTGTGCTGTCGCCGGGTTTTGAAGATGACAACAGCGAAAAGGGATTGTTTATCGATATATTCCCTGCCGACCGGTATCATACCGGCAGATGGAATTTCTTTTTCGAACGAACCATCAAAACCTACAATAAATTTATCTGCAAATGCCTGGAAGCAGCCAACTACAAGCATCTATCCTCCAAAAAGAGAATACTTGCTTCCTTCCATCCGGTATTCAAATTTTTACTGCAACGATACCTTGAACGATCCCGTAAACTAATCGACAGAAACCGGAACCTGGGGAACGACTGCTATATCGGCCACGGTTTCGACACCCTGTGGAAACGTTTCTTCAGGTATGACGACATGATGCCCCTGATTGAATTGGAATTTGAAGGCAGCTTGTTTTTCGCGCCCCATTCTCCGGATGTGTACCTAACTACATTGTATGGTAAGAACTATATGACGCCTCCGCGTGAGGCCGATCGGCAAGCCGCCCAACATGCTTATACGATAAAACCTATTTTAGAGGATGTCGTTTGATTCGGAAACGATTCTTTTTGAAAAAGTAATAATGGCTTTTCAGATGTATCAATGTTTTCCTGCTGAAACGGGCGCTGTTGCGTTGATGAGCATGGATCATCCGGGCTTGTGGATGGTAAACGACGCTTTTGCCGGCAAACCAGCACCGTTGGCAAATATCCGTATCTTCTACATATAAAAAGAAATGTTCGTCGAACCCGCCTAATTCGCGGTAAAAATCACTTCTGAACAGCAGTGCCGCTCCTAAACACCAGTCGACGGTTGCAGGCTCTTCGTTCGACAGGTTGGGCGCCAGATAAGCCTGTACCGTTGTATTCCGGGTATCATCTTTACCGAATGTAATCATGCGATAAATCAATAATTTGATACTCATAAAATTGCGGGCGGAACGTTGTATGCTGTGATCGGGATTCAGCAATTTCGGGGCAACGATACCGACGGATTCATTCTCTTTAAGATAGTTGTATAAGATATCGATGGCGTCCGGTAATAATACGATGTCGGGATTGAGGATCAGTATATACTTACCTTGTGCCCGGGCAGCGCCTATATTATTATTTTTGGCAAAACCGTATGTTTGTTTATTCTCAATAAGATGGACGGAAGGATATTCTTTTCCTACATACGCTACCGTGCCGTCGGTAGAATTATTGTCGACCAGAATAACTTCAAAAGATACCTTGGGCGGGCAAGTTATAAATAAAGAATGCAACATCTGCTTAAGCAGAGTAAGATGATTCATCGTTACGGTAACGATTGATATCTCCGGTTTCATTTGTTTCTAATGTTTCTGATTCGTGTTTTTGTTCAGAGAAAACAAGTCCTAACAGCATCATCATAAAAAATCCCCGGTGCCCGGTAAAGGTGGCGTCGGCTATACTTTCGATAAGGAAGTAGAAAATGATAATTAATATGATGATCAGATATTTCGTGTTTAGACTGTATTTAATTACTTGCTGTGATTTCCGGATAAGGTAAACGAAAAAGGTAATAAAAAGAATCACCCCCACTACGCCGAACTGAGCCAGGCAGGGATAATAGGTATCGGCGATATAGCTATAATCCGAACTGTTCATTCCATAAATCTTCTCTACGCCGTATTTGGCGTAAATGTCCGAATAATACACACCGGACGAATAAGAGGCGAAACTGCCTAACCCGGAACCAAACGGGAAATAATCCCTGAAAATATCTATCGACGTCATATAGAGCATCAACCGCGCCAACAGGCCTGTTTCAACTTCTTCAACATCGCCGCTGAGGGCGAAGTACAAATCAATTTTCTGCCAGCCGACAATAACGATTGCTGCTAAAACAACCAATGAGAGTAAAACCGTTTTGAAATTAAACTTCAGATATTTGATATACGGAGTAAATAATACCAGTACAATCGCCAGCAAATAAATGCCATAAAACTTGGAACGGGTGGAAAACAACCCCGCGGAAAGCATGAGAATAAAAATAAACTTATCTTTGGGAGTGTTGTCGCTACAGAAAAAGTAAATAAGCGAAACGGCCAATACGCAGGCGTAATAATAGGATACGTGGTACATCGCATCAAAAATAATCCGGTCTTTGAAAAGAGACAAAACCCCTAAAAAGAGAAGGATAAGCCAGCTCGCGCCGCAGATAATACGTAATTTGGCCTTTTGGTTCTTATCGAACAACGGGCACAACTGGTAAACAATAAAAAAAGCCACGTAAGGTTTCAACTGAATGATAAAATCAGAAACAATGGCCTTCTTCACGTTACTGCCGATATAAAAGGAATAACCGAGGTAAAACAGAAAGACACCCAACGTGATAAGAAACACTTTGTTCATCGGCCAATCCCGTTGCCTGGATACTACATAACAAAAGAATGCAATAAGAATAAATGCACAAAGTTCGTCTACTCCGTCAAATCCGATTGTTCCGTACAATAGAAGGCCGAAAAGCAATGCAATGACAAAGAATAGGTAGTATGTATTATTTATAAATTGCTGCGTCATATAGTTACCGAATAAAAAACGATTTCCTGCATAGATTATTGTATGGCTTTTTAGTTGATATGTTTCCGGTACAAATCCTGATAGGCTGCCTGGTATCGATCCGACATCTGCTTCGCCGTATAATGCTCCGAAAATACTTTTTTAATTTCCGCTTCGGCCTCCTCCCTATTCACCGAACAGGTCAGCCGCTTTATCTTATCTACCATGTCGTCTACATCATGTTGGTTCGCAATGTACCCCGTTACCCGGCTCATTTCAGACATTACTTCCCTGTGCGAAGGGATGTCCGAAAGGAGAAGCGGCAGGCCGATTGTCATGCTTTCCAGCAATGTGTTCGCCAGGCCTTCTACGTCCGACGCCGAAATATAATAATCGGAAGCAATCAGGTATTCGTATACCTCGGTGGTGAATCCCGGAAATCTCAGGCGTTCCGATTCTTCCTGTTTCAGTTGTTCCCACATAGGCCCATCGCCCAGCATGATAAGCCCGATAGACGGGTCGTTCAGTTTCCTGAACGCCTCTACCAGTATATCCGGATTTTTCTCTTTCGAGAAACGACCGACAAATATAAAATAGCTGACCGATTCACACAGGTGATACTTCTCGCGCAATTGCTTTCTTTGCACTTCGTTCCGGTTCCAGACAGGCAATGAACTTCCATTGGGAATACTCATTATATCCCAACCTTTATGCTGTTTGTACAAGGCGCTTACGCTTTCGGCGCATCCGATGGGTAAATCCGTGCGGCGGGTAAAATAATGATTAAGCAAAACAACCAGATCTCCTTTCCGTCTGCCATACAGGATTTGCTGTTGCAAGCCGGGATAAATATGTACCGTATAAACCCGTTTATACCGTTTCGGCAAAAAACACATCAGATATAAAGAACGGGGACAATGCGCATGAAGCATATCGGGATTGATTTCCCGCACCTTTCCTTTCAGTTTGAAAAACAACTGCAAGGGGTTGAGAAATTTCTGTTCCGCCAATTGATGAATGGTTACCGGTAATTTCCGGAAACTGTCTATCCGGCTCGTCGGCTTCTCCGGGATTAATGTGATAATAGACACGTCAAATACGGAAAAATCCATATAATTGATAATATTATACATCACATTAACAGGCCCTTCGTTTGCCAATGATGAAACAAGAAAACAGACTTTAATCATTTTATTCTTCACTCTCCGTTTAAAATGCCAAAGTTACGACTATTTTCCGTTACAAGCGTTTTACCCGGAAGCAATTCAAAGATTATCGGTGGAGAGAACAAATCTACATCAATTTTTCCAGATTAGCGGAAGCCTCCACAATATAGTTGTATTGTTCATTGAAGAACTTGCTTTGGAGCAATTCGTTTGATTGTGAGATCAGGGTGGAGTATTTCTTTAGTGAATCAATCCACTTCTTATGTGATGTAAATACAAAATTATTCGTTGTATAGAGAGGACTTATGCCGAATACCCAGAAGGAAGATTCTATATCGTCGTCGATCTTATAACAGCAGGAATTTGATTCGATGTTCAGTTTTGAAAGGTAGATGGCATAGTTTGAACCATATTCGTTTGTTCCCAACGATACAATAAGCTCCAACCTTTTAATATACGCCAGCAATTCGTCTTTGAGTTGGATATATTCTTCGGTGGAAAGAAGCTCCCGCTGATAGTAATACGTTATTTCGTTAAATATATTTTTAAAAATAAGTTCATCCAGGATGATCGTTGTATTCCCTACATTCCGCACATGTTCCCACACTTTGCTGGATAAGGCAAGGATTTCGGGCGGGAAATCCATCTCGGAATACCGGAAGTTAGACGGTATGTTATATCCCTGATGTACCCACATATAGTAAAAGAACCGGAAAAGATGCGTTGTGTTCAACGCAAATATAAGCAAGATACGATTCATTGTAAAAACACCTTCAAAAGATTTTGCCTGCGATGCTTTTTTATAGAAATCAAGATATTTCTCCAACATAGAAATAAATGTTTCTTTCGCTTCAAACAGTGTATCTGCTTTATGGGTGAATATCGCTTGATTCTCATTACTTTTAGCGATCAATTCATCTATCGAAAAATCAAGCTCTTTTGACAATATGACTATTTCTTCAAAGCTAAAGGGCAATTCTCCTTTCTTCCTGCGGTAAACCGATTTCCGGGAGATGTGTAACACTTCCATTAAATAATCGACGGGATTGACGTCCGAAGGTAAGTTCTCAAAGACTTTATCGATTAATAATTTATCTAAATCATCATTCATAATTATAATTGTTGATTAATCAGTCAGGTTAGTTAATTGTTGTTTATTCCAGAATAAGCCTGGAGCTGTTCTCCAGATACTTGTATTGTTCATTATAAAATCTGGCCTGAAGTATTTCGTTCGAATGCGTAATTAAGGAGGAACATCTCCTCATCGAATCAAGCCATCTCTTATGAGTAGCGCACATGTACTTATCATTCGTGTTTATGGGGTTTACATAATAAAGCCACAGAAATGATTCTACCTTATCGTCATATCTGGCATAAATCGTATTGGACTCTATATTCAGGGAAGAAAGATAAAACTGATAGGTAGCTCCATAATCGCTCACCCCTCTTTGCACCAATGATTCCGTATATTTTAACAGGTTCAGCAGGTCGTCTTTCAGGATAAGCAGTTCCTCCTTTGTCATCAGGTTCCTTTCGTAATAGTACAAAATCTCATCGAAGGTATTTTTATATGTCAGCGGATCAATAATAAATGTATAGTTACTCAATTGGTTTATATATGAAACCAACTTCTCTTTCAGTACAAGTATTTCCGCGGGGACTACTACATCCGCATAATAAAAGTTCAGAGGGACCTGATAGCCCTGATGCATCCATTTGTAATAAAAGAATTTGAATAAATGCTTAAACCGAAGCGCATAGACAGGTATTACCCGGTTTTGAGTTATTATCATTTCCACACGGCGGGCTTCAAAGTTTTTCTTCACCAGGTTCAGATATTCCCGGAGCATCGACATAAAGGTTTCTTCGGGACCATACAACGCATTGTTGCGGATATCGAATACAACTTTATCTTTACTGTCCTTGTCGATTACCTCGTCGATTGAAAAATTCAACTCCTTAGACAGTTTTACAATCTCTTTAAAACTGAAAGACAATTCCCCCCTTTTTCTTCTGTATACGGATTCCCTGGCCAGGCCAAGCGTCCCCATCAAATATTCTACCGGCTTTACGTTCGAAGGTATTTTCTCTAAAATACGCTCCGCTAACATCATGTTTAAATTCTTTTCCATCTGTTTTTATATATTCTACATATAAAACAAAATTAGTGCCCACTCGGTTCAAAATCTTTATAAACAGGCCCCGGGCATATATTTACAGTTATATTTTATAAACTATTATGTCATTATTGTTAATTCAAATAATCGCATCTATCCTCTTTGTGTTTTTCATGCCAACGATTATTTAACTATTTGCCACAATAATTACTATAAAACTCCTCTTTTGTTTCAAAGCGCAAATAAAAGAATTTAAAACAGTACTTGCTGTTTAAGCATTAACCGGATTTTCTAAAGTACGTCTATATTTTTACACAAAAGGACTATTTATTGTCAACATTGAAATTAAGCATTGCTTTCCCATAATATGAATGACATAATAATGACATACAAATCAAACGTATGTCTTGAAATGGATTTTACATAAAGAAGAGAGCATCCTTCCGGATAACCCTCTTCAACATTTTAAACAAATCAAATACTTATCGCACAAATGGCGCTTTTTCAAGATAAGCCGCACAATCTTTTACCCCTTCAAACTGCGTGCGCCCGTCGGGCATATATTCTAATTCTACAAAATAGTCCTGAATACCGTTTTTGTACATCTGATTAAAGATATTTTCAAAATTCAACAAACCGCTTTGCCCGAGAACAGCCGTATCCTTTATATGTACGGCTTTGATGCGATCCGGATGTTTCTGTAAGTATTCCAACGGATCGTTGCCTCCGCGTACAGTCCAGTAAACATCGATTTCAAAGCAAACTAAAGATGGGTCTGTATTGGCAATGAAAATATCCTCTATCTGGTCGCCTACCGGCATCCATGGATTTTGCGGTTTATTTTCATCACCGGGTTTGACGAGGCGTTGGAATTCCATGTGGTGGTTATGATATCCGAACAGCAGACCGGCCTCGTTGCATATCCTGCCGGCGTCGTTGAAAAATTCACATGCCAGCAGCGCGTCGTCGTAGGTGCGACACGTGGGCATCATGGGCTGTATTAAATATTTACATCCCAACTTAGCATGGTCGGCGGCCGTCTGTTTCCAGAAATCCCTCGCCTTCGGAAGGAGGTCGCGCTTAAATTCCAGCATAAAAGATGTGCCTCCAAGGTCGGGGCTTACATGCGAACTTACGATCTTCAGGCCGGCATCTTCCGCCATCTTCTTAAAGTCCATCATGTCTACCTCCGCGGTCCTCTTGAATTCCTTCATGTCCATCCCCGCGATCTTCCCTTTACTATATCCGGAAAGTTCCAGGTTCACATAGCCCATTTCTTTCAGTTCCTTCATCCGTTTCGGGATGTCGTCATACAATTCCGCCTGCAAAGAATATATCTGGAGGCCCAGCTTTTTCTTTGCTGAAACGATTGGCGCTGATGCGGCATTAGCGGCATTCATCGCTCCGGTATTCCCAACCAACAACCCACCGGCTGTTAAAAGGGAGGCATTCTTTAAAAAATCACGTCTGTTACTCATAATTATATCTGTTAAACTATTTCCTGAAATAAGGCAAACAATAAGGATTTCTATATTGATACCAATACAAACGGTGCGAAGCGGCCTCCTTGTCGTTTACAAAGCTCAATGTAGCCGGGTTCCATTTAACCGTTCTGTTCAATTCACGGGCGATATTCGCCA
>JAISDJ010000129.1 GCA_031264865.1 Tannerellaceae bacterium
GGGTAGTGGAAAAAACACGGACAAACAATACAAGCACGTCTCCTATTAAAATTACGAACCGCGAATTTCCGCTTGTGAAATCCAAATCATCGGTTCAATTGTATACCGATAAGGCGTCATCGGTTACGTTGTTGGGATGTCATTATGGTGGGGTGACTTTTGATGCGCTGAGCGTTTCTTTAACTGCAGCTAATTTCGGCAAACCATTGGCTAAATCAATTAAAGAAAATGCTAAGTTAGGCTATTTCTTTGTCGACTCATTAGATGCACAGACATTTACATATGAGTTTAATTATCTGCATAAATATAAAGATGATGACTACTTAGGCGTTAAATCGGCGAGCGACTCTTCCTTATTTGTCAGCGAAGGTAAGTCAATGTTCAAATTAGATTTGATTAACGTTTATGGAGGTAATGGTATCTACGATGAAGTAGCCGTTGAACCATACGGATATACTACTAAGGATGTTGACAATTTGGCTCAACTGATAAGAGTTCGTTATGCCATAAAAATTCCTGCCGGATCAGGACTGATTGGCTCGGCTACGGAAAGCAAATATATTGTTGTTGACAGAGAAAACAGATATGCTGTATCTACTTATGCTCAACGTCTGGTTGGTAATTTCACCTGGAATGTTTATGGCATTTTCTATCTAAAGACGAATAATACGAAGAATAATACGGATTATTATGCGATGTTAGATATGAGAAACGGAACGAATTATCACGGACAAAATCCGGTATATAGTTCACGATTTGTTAAAGTCGGTATTGATGATAACAGCTTATGGGCTTATAAACAATCTCCGGATGAAACAAGAACTTCCGCATTTGCCATCTCTAAATACTCCGAACCGTTATACAGAAGATTTGACGGCGCAGAATATGGTAAGAAACCGGTTGTTGAACCTTATGGTGATGAAGCCAATTCACCCGTATGGTTGAAGTTTACAAAATATAACAACTTCGGTAATGAATTCTTGTTTGAAAATTCTCAAAAAGGCGTTGGTAATGATTATCCTAACACAAAGAGAAATGACTATCGTCAGGGTCTCAATGATGAATCGATCAGTTTCTTAGGTTTATACAATATAAATCAATTTAAAGAAAGTAAAGATTTCTCTTATTCATTCTATGTGGATACAGCTTATGTACGCGGAGAAACACCTATGCCACAATATATGTTGGCTATTAATCCTGATTTTATAGAAGGTGGTAAGAAATATGAAATTATTACAGATTCAATATGGGATGACAATGGTTTGATAGAAATTAGAAGGGATACTATTATAACTGAAAAATCTTCCTTTACAAGAGCTTCCTGGGTATTTAACGCTCAAGATTCTGTTGGAATTTATGATCCTCTCTACTATTATAATCTTATACACAATGCTGATTATCAAGGAAAATTTGCATATGGTGCTGAAAGAACAACGCGTTTAGCATTTGTTGATGGTATACACATGGGTGATACATTCTACGTAGTACGTAAACAAGCTCCAACTTCTAAATATGCAGATAAAGAGGGGAATGTGTTGACTTCTAAGATTGACTCTGTATTCTTCTGGAATATTCCGGCTCAGGATAAACATTACTTGGGCGAAAATACGCATTATGACCCAAGATGGTATCAAGGAGACTGGAACTATACTAATGATGTGTGGGATGCAAAGACTCCGGCTTATAATTCAAACAGAAATGGTAAGAGCATGGTATTCCAGTTCCGTTTGGTAGATCCCGCTACTGACAGGCGTTTCTTAATTGAGTCACAGCGTCGAATATCTTATGCTCAAGACGAAACACCTTATAACGTATTCCCGGAAATTGCTCCTACGCAGGGTAGATGGTTGAAGATTCAGAATGGTGTTCCTGTAATAAGTGATAACATGAATATTATTCAAGCCAGACAAAATGGCGCTGAAATCTTTGATGTATTAGGAGCCGATGTAAATAGCGCTGTTGCTAACGAAAAGAACCCTACCGTATCTTCTTCCGTACAAGTACTTGGTGGTGTAGGCACAGTTACTATCCTGAATGCAGGCGGTAAGAAAGTTGCTATCAGCAATATCTTAGGTCAGACAGTTGCCAACCAGGCTGTTTCTTCCGACAATGTTACCATTGCCTTACCGAAGGGTATCGTAGTAGTAGCTATCGAAGGCGAAGCTGCTGTTAAAGCAATCGTTAAATAATTAGTATCTGCACAAGAAACTAATATACTCAAAAGCCCCCTCCCGACCGGAGGGGGCTTTTTTTTGTTGTATACATTTTAAATACGGTTTAAAATTGAGAGAGGAAGATAAAAACCGGAACGGATTCTCAAAATAGTTGAAATGCAAAATATAGAATATTGTTTTGTGTTGCGGACTACACCGTAGGTGTACAATTTTGATAACCACAGGTCATCGACCTGCGGAAAGAAACCCGTACACGCCAACTGCCTGAAAGGCGGGACTGAGACTTATGTCCTGCCTTTCAGGCAGCGCTTGGAGGGATGACAGCCTTCCGCAGGTCGATGACCTACGGTTATGAAAATATAGCCCTTCCGGGCTTTTTAAAAAGGTACGGACCTTTTTTGAAAAAGGTACGGACCTTTCTGAAAAGAGGTACGGACCTTTTCAAAAAAAGGTAGGCATGAAATTTTTAACACTAAATCAGGGGGAGTGTACAGAGAGATGAAGATAAGGAACGGATTCTCTAAATAGTTGAAATACAAAATCCGGAATATTATTTTGTGTTGCGAAATCCTATTATTATTTTTGTATCAAAATATCATGCCAATGAGGATTATCAATATGATGACATCGACGATTGTTCTAAAATGTAAGATTATGGCGAAGATTAAAAGCGAAAAGGAATACAATGTTGTAATGGAGCGTATTGAAGAGCTACTTCATATTGTAAACAATGA
>JAISDJ010000169.1 GCA_031264865.1 Tannerellaceae bacterium
GTTAAAGATGGAACTACGTTCTTTTTACGTCAGTTTGATACACAAAAAATTATTAATGGTGGAAATATTGAAAAAGGACGGGTAATAATCAAGGGACAGTTAACGAATATCCCTCAACATTTATGGTTTTGTACGACGATTAATGATGAGTTTTATTATTGTGATTTACTAATAGACAATGATACCGTTTTCATAGAAGGCGACATCAGGGATTTTCCTTATTATTTGCGTTATAGCGGTTCGAAAACACAAACAGAGTATGGAAACTATCTTGATATAGTAAAGGATATTAACCGGAGAAGAGATAGCCTGAGTGCTCTTGCCGGCCAATTACACAACATGGAATCATACAGTATAAGAAAAATAAGGAAGATAAACGGAATCCCCATTACCTTATACGATAGGGAAGGTATAGACCGGGAATTAGCTGCTGTAGAATACACACGCGATTCGCTGCGTTTCGAATTTATTTATAGCCATATGGATACATATGCCGGACAATTCCTGCTTACACGGTTTATGAAGTTAATATCTGTTGATTCGTTACGCCAGTTTTATCGACAAATTCCTGTTGATATGAAACATACTACGTTTGCTCGCGTAATCAGTAACCGGATTAATCCATATGCTGATAACTGCATACGCCAGGCAGAAAACCTGTTGTCTCTAAAAGGAGAAAGCTCTTTGCAAGAGGTTCATTTTGCAGAAGAAGCATTTGCTCTGTATGAACAAGGCGTCCGTTTGGATCCCGAACGGCTCGACGGATATATTGCCCTTGGTTCTATCTATGAGCGATTGCTTCCACTGAAAGGAATAGAAGCATATGATATTTCTGCCGGCTATCTTGAAACATATATAAAAAGTCCCGATATACGGGAATCCGAGCGGGAGGTAGCTCGGAAACACATTGAAGATATTAACTACCGTAGACATCTTGCCACTCATACAAAACCTGAAATGGTACAAATAAAAGGAGGTGTTTTTACAATGGGCTCTACTTATCCAGAAGATAATAACCCTCCTCACGAGATACAGATAGATGATTTCCTGATAAGCAAATACGAAATAACGAATAATCAATATGCGGAATTTCTGAAACGATATGACAGTTCTGTCGTGAAAAGCGGGAAAAATGCAGGGGAACCTCTTTATTACGAATGCAACTGGGGCATCCAGAAAGGAGCACCGGTAAAAGGATATGAATCGCACCCCGCTATCTACATTACATGGTATGGAGCGAATGAATATTGTAAATGGGTAGGGGGACGCCTACCTACAGAAGAGGAATGGGAATATGCAGCGAGAGGAGGTATGTACGGTAATAAATATTATTTCTACAGTGGAGGCTTGAATATAGACAGTGTAGCCTGGTATACTGCCAATTCAGAAGGAAAACCTCATCCGGTAGGAACAAAGCTCCCGAATGAATTGGGGCTTTACGACATGAGCGGCAATGTATGGGAGTGGTGCGCTGATACATTTTATCGAGACGACAAACTGTATGCTATCGTAAGAGGTGGATCATGGTTTATCAAAAGTTCTATTTGCCGTCTTACGTGTCGCTATTATATTTATCCGAATAGTAAACATTTTAATAATGGTTTTCGGTTAGTTAAAGACATTGCTGAAGAGAAGAGGGAGAATACGTCTTGTAGACGCGTTCTCCCTCCTCCGGAACTGTAGGCGCGGCGCTAAAGCTTCGCTTTAATCGCTTCCGATTCTTTTTCGAATCCGGGCTTGTTCAGCAGGGCGAACATATTCTTTTTGTAGGCTTCCACGCCGGGTTGATCGAAGGGGTTTACTTCTAGCATATAGCCGCTGATTCCGCAGGCTTTCTCGAAGAAGTAGAATAGTTGGCCGATGTAATAAGGGCTTACCTCGGGTAGGGTGATTTTAATGTTGGGTACGCCACCGTCTACATGGGCGAGGAGCGTTCCCAGTTCTGCCATTTTGTTTACTTCGTCTACGTGTTTACCGGCGAGGTAATTTAGGCCGTCTAAGTTGGCTTCGTCTGTGGGGACGATTACTTTATGGGTGGGGTTTTCAATGGAAATGACGGTCTCGAAAATGGATCGTTCTCCCTCTTGTATCCATTGTCCCATCGAATGTAAATCGGTCGTTAAGTCTACCGATGCGGGGAAGATGCCTTTGTGGGCTTTGCCTTCGCTTTCGCCGTAGAGCTGTTTCCACCATTCGGCAATGTAATGCAGCTTGGGATGGAAGTTTGCCAATATCTCGATTTTCTTTCCGCTTTTATATAGTTCGTTGCGGATGGCGGCGTAGATAGATGCTATGTTATCTTGGAAGTGGATATCTTCACCTGTTGCTTTTTCCATGTCGGCAGCGCCGGAAACTAATTGACGGATATTAACGCCGGCCACTGCGATAGGTAGTAGACCTACAGGGGTTAGTACCGAGAAACGTCCGCCTACGTTATCGGGGATAACGAACGTTTGGTAGCCTTCCTGATCGGCCAATGTACGTAATGCGCCTCTTTGGGCATCGGTAACGGCTACGATACGATACCTGGCTTCAGCCTTTCCTACAGCTTCTTCCAACTGTTTCTTTAAGATGCGGAAGGCAAGCGCCGGTTCGGTGGTGGTTCCCGATTTGGAAATGTTGATGATACCGAATTGTTTTCCTTTCAGCATTTCAGAAAGTTCATACAGGTAGTCTTCTCCGATGTTGTGTCCGGCATAAACGATGACTGGGTTTTTGCGGTCTTTTTCCAGCCAGTCGAAACTGTTGTTCAGTGCATCTATTACAGCTTTGGCTCCCAGGTAGCTTCCGCCGATGCCTATTACTACAACTATTTCGCATTTCTCACGAAGCAGGTTGGCTGTATTCTCTATATCGGTCAATTCTTCATTCGTGATAGAAGAAGGGAGGGGTAACCAGCCCAGGAAATCGTTTCCTGCGCCTGTCCCTTTATGCAATTTCTCAATACACTCTATTGCTATGTTTTCTTGAGCATATACCTGCTCTTTTGTTACAATGCCTAAGGCTTTGTGGATGTTAAGACTAATACTTTTCATATGATCTGTTATTTAAACGTTTCCGTCAACTTGCGAATAATCGTAACCGGCGGTTTCTTTTCGTATAATATACCGTATAAGGCATCGAGGATAGGCATATGCACTTTATACTTCTCGTTGATTTCGTAGATGCATTTTGTGCCGTAGTAACCTTCGGCAATCATTTCCATTTCTAATTGAGCTATTTTAACCGAATATCCTTTTCCTATCATAGTTCCGAAGATACGGTTCCGGCTAAAACGCGAATTAGCAGTAACCAGCAAGTCGCCCATATAAACGGAATCGGTAATATCTCGTTCGATGTCGCTAATGGCTTCTATAAATCGGCACATCTCCTGGATAGCATTACAGAGGAATACTGCATGGAAATTGTCTCCATATTTCATACCGTGACAGATACCTGCTACAATGGCATATACATTCTTCAAGACCGAGGCATATTCAATGCCGGCTACATCCCGGCTGATGATATTCTTGAGGTAATGATTTCGGAATACCTCCGAAAGCTGTTGGATATTGTCGGTATCGGCACAGGCAAGTGTTAGGTAAGACAAACGCTCCAGCGCGATTTCTTCTGCATGGCAAGGGCCGCCTATAACCGCTATATGTTCTGCAGGGACACCGTAGTATTGGGTAAAGTAGTCGGTAATCAACATATTTTCATCGGGCACCAAACCTTTAATGGCTGATACAATGAACTTATCGCACAAGGGAGTTTTCACTTTTTTCAAGTGTTGTTTCAGGAACGGGGAAGGGGTGGCAAATATCAATGTATCGGAATCTTTGATCACCTCATTAATATTTGAATAGAAACGAATCTTATCCGTATCAAATTTAATGCTGGAGATATAGCTAGGATTATGTCCCAACTGCTTAAATTCTTCTATCCGATCGGGCCTGCGCATATACCAGTTGATGCTGTCTTCGGTAGACAGTACAATCTTTGCCAAAGCTGTAGCCCAACTTCCGCCTCCCATAACGGCTATTCTTCCAGGCTGCTTCATGGGATTATTTTGAGGCATTTATTATCTTTTCGGGACGCATTTGCGGGAAGAACAATACTTCCTGAATGCTTTCCTGCCCAGTAAGGAACATCGTGAGGCGGTCCATTCCTATACCCATACCGCTGGTGGGAGGCATGCCGTACTCTAAGGCACGGAGAAAATCCTGGTCGATAAACATCGCCTCGTCGTCTCCTTTTTCGCTTAGACGGAGTTGTTCTTCAAAACGGATACGCTGGTCTACAGGATCGTTCAGTTCAGAATAGGCGTTGGCTATTTCTTTGCCGCAAATCATTAGTTCGAAGCGTTCCGTTAGTTCCGGATTATTACGATGTTTCTTGGTTAGGGGCGACATCTCGATGGGATAGTCGGTTATAAACGTGGGCTGAATGTAATTGCCTTCACATTTGTCGCCGAAAATAGCATCAATGAGTTTTCCTTTACCCATTGTTCCGTCTTGTTCAACGCCCAACTGCTTGCAGACTTCACGGAGTTGATCTTCATTCATGCCCGTAATGTCTACGCCTGTATTTTCTTTGATCGAATCAATCATAGAGATACGTTTGTAAGGGGCTTTGAAGTCTATTTCTTTTCCGGCGAAAGGTACCTTTGTCGTACCGTGTACATCTAAAGCTATCTTCTCCAGCATTTGTTCGGTAAATTCCATCATCCAGTTGTAGTCTTTATAGGCTATATATATTTCCATGACGGTAAATTCGGGGTTGTGGGTACGGTCCATCCCTTCATTGCGGAAGTTACGGCTAAATTCATACACGCCTTCAAAGCCGCCTACGATCAATCGTTTTAAATAAAGCTCGTTAGCGATGCGAAGATAGAAATCAATATCCAGCGCATTATGGTGCGTAATAAACGGACGTGCAGCCGCTCCACCGGGAATGTTTTGCAATACAGGCGTATCCACTTCCAAGTAACCGCGTTCGTTAAAGTATGCACGCATGGAATTGAATATTCGGGTGCGTTTGATGAAGATATCTTTTATACCGTCGTTTACCAGTAGGTCTACATACCGCTGGCGATAACGTTGTTCGGGATCGTTAAAGCCATCATACACTGTGCCGTCTTTCATTTTTACAATAGGCAAGGGGCGGAGAGATTTAGCCAAAACGGTCAGCTCGGCGGCATGTACGGAGATTTCTCCCATTTGCGTGCGGAATACGTATCCTTTTATGCCGATGTAGTCGCCGATATCAAGTAGTTTCTTAAATACAGTGTTATAGAGCTCTTTATTTTCTCCGGGACAAAGGTCATCGCGCGAGATATATACTTGTATCCTGCCTTCCGAGTCTTGTAGTTCCATAAACGAGGCTTTTCCCATGATCCGGCGGCTCATGATCCGTCCGGCGATACTTACCTGGCGAAGTTCGGCATCGTCTTTGAAACTTTCTTTTATTTCTTTCGACCATGCGTTGGTTACATACTCTGCTGCCGGGTAGGGTTCTATGCCCATTTGACGGAGCTGTTCCATACTATTCCGTCTGAAAACTTCCTGTTCACTTAGTTCTAATGGATTCATTACTTTTGCTATTTGAATAACACCGGCAAAAGTACAAAACTTTTTCTTATTAAAATTGCAGCATACGTGCGCATGTACAATATAATATAATTTGATGCAGTTATGTATCTCTTTTAATCATACCTTTGCAGCTTAGAAAATTAATACAACCCTTTTATATGGATTTAAAGATCGCAATAAATAATGTACGAAGAGTCGTGATGCACGGATTAACTAAATATGTTGGTTTTTCAGATACAATGATAAAAGCAGAGGAAGGAATTGATTTAAAAAGAATATTGCTGTGCAGGCCAAACAGCCGCTTGGGCAACCAACTGTTGATAACGCCTCTTGTGCAAGAAATCATCGCTCTGTTTCCCGATTGTAAGGTGGATTTATTTGCAAGAGGTTTTCTTTCGGAAATCATTTTTGAGAATTATGAGCAGATAGACAAGAAAATCAAACTGCCTAAGAAGCCTTTCGGTGAGATGATCAAATACATAAAGGTATGGTTTTCGCTCAGACGGCGGCGGTATGATTTGGTGATCAATGTAACGGAAGGCTCTTCTTCCGGGCGATTGTCTACCCGTTTTTCCCGTGCTCGGTGGCGGTTCTTTAATCATACGGATGCCCTTTTGCAAGCCCGATATCCTGACTATAGACATATGGCGAAATTTCCGGTTTACAACTTCCGACATTATCTATCTCTGTCGGGTTTGAAAATCTCGGAAAGACCTGTCCCCTTATTAAGCATTAAACTAAGTGAAGCAGAACTCGATAAGGGGAAAATGGTACTGAATAGCCATGTAGATCATACAAAAGAAACCATTTGCATCTATACATTCGCCACCGGCACCAAATGCTATTCCGAAGAATGGTGGGCTGTGATGTATATCCGATTGATGGAAACATATGGGAAAACCTACAATATCCTTGAAGTATTACCGATAGAAAATGTATCCAAGATTCACTTTGAGGCCTGCTCGTATTACAGCAAAAATATCAGGGAGATAGCTTCCGTAATAGCCAATTCGGTATTATTCTTGGGGGCAGACAGCGGCATTATGCACCTGGCAGCCTCTTCGGGTACGCCAACGGTTGGCTTGTTTTCGATAACCGATCCTTCCGTATACCGACCCTATGGCAACCATAGCCTTGCAATCAACACAAATACTACAAATACAGACGGAATTATTGCCGCATTAAACGAGATTCTAAACTATAATAGCTACCTTGCGCCTCGTAATTTAAATTAATCCATTACGCCTGCATGAAAGATTTATTCCGTATACTGAGAAGGTTTATTCCTCCTTATAAGAAGTATTTGATATTGAATGTCGTATTTAATGTACTTTCGGCTATTCTCAACCTCTTTTCTTTCGTAGTGATCATCCCGATACTAAATATCCTCTTTAAAATAGATGACAAGGTATATACCTTTACCGATTGGAATATACAGCCTGCCAACTGGGAGTGGTGGAAATCAGCGCCTGAATTGATAAAAGATAACTTCTTCTGGTATATCACAAACCTGGTAGAATCGAACGACGCCTCTTTCGCATTAATCGTATTAGGCCTTTTTCTCGTGGCAATGACCTTTATTAAAGGGGGCGCGATGTATCTCTCCTTTTTCACAATGATACCTATCCGTACAGGTGTCGTAAGGGATATCCGCAACCAGATCGTGCAAAAGATTACGCAATTACCTTTGGGTTTTTTCTCCGAAGAGCGGAAAGGCGATATCATAGCGCGTGTATCGGGTGATGTAAATGAAATAGAAACATCCATTATGAGCTCTCTCGATATGCTGTTAAAGAACCCGATCCTTATTACAATCTACCTGATAGGAATGCTTATTATCAGTTGGAAGCTTACACTGTTTGTTTTCATTCTCCTTCCGATTGCCGGCCATATAATGGGAAAGGTGGGGAAAACGCTGAAACGCAAATCACTCGTAGGGCAAGAGCAATGGGGATACCTGATGAGCCAGGTAGAAGAAACATTAAGCGGCCTCCGCATCATCAAAGCATTCAATGCCGAAAAGAAAATAAGAAAACGCTTCAAGGAAAGTAACGAAACATTCCGTAAGACCACAAATAAGATATACATGCGCCAACAGTTAGCGCATCCAATGAGCGAGTTCCTGGGTACGCTTACCATAGCCATCGTGCTCTGGTATGGGGGAAGTCTGATACTAAGTGAGAACAGCACGATAGACGCTTCTACCTTTATCTATTATTTAGTAATCTTTTACAGCCTGATCAATCCGGCAAAAGATTTAAGTAAAGCTTCCTATGCCATACAGAAAGGATTGGCATCCATGGAGCGTATAGACAAAATATTATTGGCCGAAACCGATATTAAAGATCCTATCAACCCGCAAAAGATAGCCTTGGAAAAACAAATTGTCTATAATGACGTATGGTTTAAGTACAACAACGACTGGGTGTTGAAAGGAATAAATCTTGTTATCTCCAAAGGACAAACAATCGCATTGGTAGGGCAATCCGGCTCCGGTAAAAGCACACTTGTAGATTTACTTCCCCGTTTCTACGATGTAAGCGAGGGAAGCATCACGATAGACGGAACAGATATACGAAATGCCACTCTGTACGATTTACGGGGATTAATGGGCAATGTAAACCAGGAAGCTATCCTGTTCAACGATACCTTCTTCAACAACATAGCCTTCGGCGTAGATAATGTCACACAGGAAGAAGTGGAAGAAGCCGCCAAGATAGCCAATGCGCATGATTTTATCATCGCATCGGAAGAAGGATATAACACCAATATCGGCGACAGGGGGGGCAAGCTGTCGGGTGGACAACGCCAGCGGATCAGTATAGCCCGTGCCATATTAAAGAATCCGCCTATCTTAATTTTGGATGAAGCAACCTCGGCTTTGGACACAGAGTCGGAACGCCTCGTACAACAAGCGCTCGAAAACCTGATGCGGAACCGTACCACCATCGTAATCGCCCACCGTCTCTCCACCATTCGCAATGCCGATCAAATATGCGTAATGCATGAAGGGGAAATCGTAGAACGCGGAAAGCATGAAGAACTGTTCCTCCTGGGTGGATATTATAAGAAACTGTGCGACATGCAAAGTTTCTAACCGGCTTGCTGAAAGGAAACTGTATAACAAAGAAACCATATCATTATGAAAACCAACTGTCTGTTATTAACCTTGCTTTTACTAGCAGGTTGTACCATGCTCGAACTAAGACAGGGTAATTCGTTATTTTATTTCTTTAACTCGCCGGCTGCTATCTGGGAAGAAACCTTCCCGTTAGGTAACGGACGCCTTGGCATGATGCCCGATGGAGGTGTAGAGAGAGAATCTATCGTACTCAACGAAATATCCATGTGGTCGGGCGGTAAGCAAGATACCGGCAATCCTTATGCCATAGATGCACTGCCGGCGATAAGGCGCCTGCTCTTCCAGGGGTGTAATGACGAAGCCCAAGAATTAATGTACCAAACGTTTGTATGCAAAGGAGAAGGAAGCGGACAAGGTAACGGAGCAAATGTACCCTATGGTTCTTATCAATTGCTGGGTAATTTAACGTTGGATTATACCTATCCCGACAGCGACGCTCCCATATCTTCATACCGCAGGGAATTAAGCCTCGATAACGCCATAGCTACCGTTGGGTTCAAAAAAGGCGCCGTTCATTACAAGCGAGAGATGTTTACTTCATTTGCCGGCGACCTGGGTATCATTCATCTGACGGCAGATGCGGATAAATCCATCCATTTCCGGTTAGGCATAAACCGCCCGGAGCATTATGAAGTAACAACGAACGGAAACGACCTGATTATGCGAGGACAGTTAAACAACGGAACAAACGGAAACGGCGTTCGTTACATGGCCTGTACACGCGTAATATTACCCAAAGGAGGAAAAATAGAGAAAAGCGACACAACTCTTTCCATTACGGGCGCTTCAGACGCTTTACTGTTAGTCAGCATGGCTACCGATTACTTTGGTGAAGATGTAGAGGCCAGTGTGATGTCGAAAATAATAGCTTCGGAACAAAAAGATTACTCCACATTGAAGCGGGAACACCTCTCCGAATACAAAAAAATGTTCGATCGGGTAAACCTGGATTTAGGTTGGTCAGACAGAGCTAATCTTCCAATCAATGAACGCTTGCAGGCTTTCAAAAAAGATAAAAACGATCCCGCTTTGATAGCTCTGTATTTTCAATACGGACGCTACCTGTTACTATCCTCCACCCGTCCGGGTTTATTGCCTCCCAACCTGCAAGGACTTTGGGCGAATACGATTCAAACACCCTGGAACGGCGATTATCACCTGAATATCAATTTGCAGATGAATCTCTGGCCGGCTGAAACAACAAACCTGTCAGAACTCCACTTACCCCTGATCGAATGGACAAAACAACAGGTACCCAGCGGAGAACAGACTGCCGGAGTGTTTTACAATGCTCGTGGTTGGGTAACTCATATTTTAGGAAATGTATGGGAATTTACAGCACCCGGCGAACATCCTTCTTGGGGAGCTACCAATACCTCGGCGGCTTGGCTATGCGCTCATCTTTATCAGCACTATCTCTATACATTAGATAAAAACTACCTGAAGGAAGTCTACCCGGTAATGAAAGGAGCAGCCCTTTTCTTTGTTGATATGCTGGTGGAAGACCCTCGAAGTAACTATTTAGTAACCGCTCCCACAACATCGCCGGAAAACGCCTTTAGGCTGAATGATAAAAACGTACATATCTGCGCAGGCTCTACGATGGACAATCAAATTGTCCGCGAGCTTTTTACCAATACAATAGAAGCTGCAACTATACTAAACATAGATACCGAATTTGCCAACGAACTTACCGACAAACAAAGCAAACTGATGCCAACAACCATAGCAAATGACGGTCGCATTATGGAATGGCTGGAACCTTTTGAAGAAGCAGAACCACATCATCGCCATGCATCGCACCTATATGGATTGTATCCGGGAGATGAAATATCCGTAAGTAAAACGCCTGCTCTGGCAGAAGCCGCTCGCAAATCACTGGAAGCGCGTGGCGACCTGAGTACCGGCTGGTCAATGGCTTGGAAGATTAACTTTTGGGCGCGTCTGCATGACGGTGATCATGCCTTTAAACTGTTGGGAGACTTACTAACTCCTGTTAGCAGTTCAACCGTAAATATGTCGGGCGGGGGAGGTAGTTATCCTAATCTGTTCTGCGCTCATCCCCCGTTTCAGATTGATGGAAACTTCGGCGCCACAGCAGGTATTGCAGAGATGCTTTTGCAAAGTCAGACAGGAGTTATAGAATTTCTTCCCGCACTACCCACCGCATGGAAAGACGGAAGCTTTGAAGGGTTGAGAGTACGTGGTGGCGGTATCGTTTCGGCCCGTTGGGAGAACGCTCAATTAACGGAAGCGCTGCTTAAAACACCCAATGCAGGTACGCTTAATATCAAATTGCCCGCAAATTCATTAGATCTGGATATAAAGTTGAATCAAAAGCAATTGTCGTTGCCGGTATCGAATGGTATACTATCTATTGAAATGAATAAGGGAGACGAGTTAATGCTTCAATTCTGATGCATGGAAATTAGAAATGCCCATAAAAAAGAAAAGGTTGTCATCACGACAACCAATCTTCATTGCTAACCTTAAATCTAATACCATGAAAAACACAGTGCAAATATAAGGGTTTTTATGTTATGCAGCATAATTATACGACACAAAATTAATACAATTAACAATCTTTAGTAAAGAAAGGACATAAAATGCAATTGTATTATTTCGTATAGTCGTCTGCTTTTTCCCTCATTCGCTTAGCTCTTTTTTCGCTGTCAGGGTGAGAAGAGAACATTTTTTGTACGGTTGACGATTTGGCTCCGCTACTTAAATCAACTAATTTGTCGAGGGCATTTGCCATTCCGTAAGGATCAATATCATTTTGGATACAGAATTTGAAGGCATGGTCGTCTGCTGCATATTCCTGTTTCTGGGAAAATTGGGCATCACCAAATGCGTCTGCCAGTTCGCCTAATTGAGAATCGGTTAAAGCCTGTGCAACACCACCGGCAGCTCCTACCACATTTTTAGCAGCAGAACGCAAATAAGCATTCTTCATAGCGTCTTTTACATCTGTACTGACCACATGTCCGATTTCATGACCGATAACAGCCATTACTTCTGCATCATCCATCACTTCCATCAGGCCACCGCATACACGAATACTACCGTCGCCGCATGCAAAAGCATTCACGTCAACTACATAATATACTTTGAAATTGAGATTTAAGCCGTCTACTCCTTTAAGATTAGAAGTGAGGCGTTCCAAGCGGGCTCCCATTTCCGTATCAGGGCCTGCCACAGGATTGTTTTCGTCCATCCAATCAATATATTCTTTACTGATAGCTACAATATCTGCATCAGACAAGGTAATAGCTTTACCTACATCTTCCGCAGCGTTTAAAACCTTTTTCGTATCAATTTTTTTTCCTCCGATTTTAATTTGAGCGTTTACACCCAAACATACGCCCATAGCAAGGGCCATAGTTAGTAGCATTGTTTTCATACAATAAAAATTGTTAGTTAGTTTGTCTAAAATAATTCTCTAATTGTTCAAACGTTATATCTTTTAATATCACTTTTTTATCTTTATCTAATAAGTATAAAGCCGGGATTGCCTTTAAATCATATATTTCTTCGTTTTGTATCTTAGCACCTTTGTCGTAAGCGTTTATCCACTCTTTAGGTATTTGCGACAGGTAAATGTTCCATTCGGTCAGGTCTTCGTCGGGATAAACAGCTAAAATCGTTATTTTTTTTTTCTTTTATTAGATAATTGACGCCCAAAGAAGATGTCAGTTGTTCCAGGATCTCTTTGCAGGTGTGGCAACCCGGATTATAGAAAAAGAGAAGCGTATAATCCGACCGGATCGTATAAAGCGTTCCGTTTTTACCATTAGCCAACGTGTAGATGAAATCACTGGCTTTTTCTCCAACCCGGTTTTTTTGAGCCAGTTCCAATAAATGAGCCGGACGTATTTTTTCAGTTACTATCGAAGAAGTCAGCATAGCCTCAAGTACAGGAATATATAGTTCGTCATTACGCATAGGAGAATTGGGATCGTATAAATATTTCTCATATAAATCAGTAAAATACACAAACATGCTTGAATCAACTTCTGCTTTCTTCAACATCTCTTTTATAGCGACAGATGATACAGAATCCGAAACAAGATAAAGTACATCAATGTAATCAACTAAAGCTTGTTCGGTTATTTGCGGCATATGTATATAAGCCGTGTCGGCAAAATCGAAATTGTCCCAATAATGTTTGGCAAGATAGTTGGCCCTGTCTGCATGTTCTACGATCATACTGGGAATACTTACCATCTGAAAGGCAGGCCTTTCGGTAGTAGTCGTTTTACGTTGTTGCCCGTTACAATTCGAGAACACGAGCAAAGACAAGAAAAGAAAGAAGTATTTCATGCTGTTATTATATATTGTTCAATAGGACAAATATACACATTTTA
>JAISDJ010000199.1 GCA_031264865.1 Tannerellaceae bacterium
ATTGAGGCGTTTCGATGAAGTGATGAAAGATGTAGTTCCGATGTCTACCGTATCTGCCCCGCGCTGCACTGATTCTCTTGTTGTGTCATAGGCCCTCAGTGAGAGAAACGGCGCAAGCCGCCGGTCACGCCGTTGGAGGCCCAATCCGCGTTTGGCCTGAACATAAAGATGCCTTCGCTCTCGAAAAGGCGCGGATGAATCAAAAAATCTCGGTTTGGCTCAATCCGTCACGGCTTGCCTCATATAATCTCAAAAAAAGCACGGTTTATCTCGTAAAGTCTCACTTGCGGCTCAGTCCAGGCTCAAAAAGGCACAGGATGTCTCAGTCAGTCTCAGTTTCGCTCACTATGTCTCAAAAAATAACGGATTGAATCGGGAGGTACCGGTGGAATGGTAAGCGCCGCCGCACAGGATTCTATCATTCAGGAAGTCGTGATCGAACGTAAAAAGACTGCCGATAAAGCCGCACAGAAAATTATCATAGAAGGTTAGAATCTCATCCGTTATCCGGAAAAGATTGACAAATAAATGTGTTGTAACTATAATGATTACGAGGTGGGATAAATATGATTCAGATTAGTAGCAGGTTTACTGTAGCAATCCATATACTTGCTGCTATAGAAATCGGCAGTGATAAAGTTTGTACCTCTGAAGTGATTGCAAGCAGCATACAAAATAACCCAGTTGTTGTAAGACGAATTATGGGTATGCTGAAAAAGGCGGAGTTGGTTGGCGTGAATATTGGATGCGGCGGGGCCTATCTTTTAAAACCTATTAAAGACATTACTCTTTTTGATGTATATAGAGCTGTCGATGTCGTTAAGGATGGAAGGCTCTTTCAAGTACATGAAAATACGAATCAGGAATGTATTATAGGCGCGAATATTCAGGATATATTAATGTTGATATTGCCGAAAGCTCAATCAGCAATGGAAGATATACTACGAAGTTATACGATGGGAGATATTGTTACAAGCATACTGCAAAGAAAAAATTGAATTGAAGGGTTAATTTTTTTTTAGATAATGCCGCAATTGGAATGGTTGCAATTACAAAAGAAGAATTCGGATGAAAATGTCCATGACAAAAGACATATTAAAAGGCAAGCATGGTTAAGTAAGTAAAATACAAGGAGAGACGGAAAATGGATTTTTTGGAATTAGCAAAGAAAAGATACTCTGCTCGTAAGTATAATGGGGAAAAAATTGAGGCAGAAAAGCTGGCGAAAATTCTGGAAGCCGCACGGGTAGCTCCTTCGGGAGGAAACAAGCAACCTGTTAAATTACTTGTATTGCAGAATGCAGAGAGCATTGAGAAAGTTGCAAAGGCAACGGACACTTACGCGCCGGCTGTCTTTCATGCACCGCTAGTTATTATTGCCTGCGGTGACCGTAATACTGCCGGAGTCTTACCTTTTAACAATAAAAGTGTTATAGATATTGATGTCAGTATCGCAACCGATCACATGATGATGGAAGCAACCTCCCTGGGATTAGGAAGTGTATGGATTGGTGCTTTTGACCCGGTGGTTATCGGCCATGAATTTAATTTACCAGATTATATTGAACCAATTAATATTTTGGCGGTGGGTTATATAGCTGGAGAGCCCGCTTCACCAAATCGACATGAAAACACTCGCAAAACTATGAGTGAGATACTCTTTTTTGTGGAGGAGTAGTGAAAATAAAAAACCCCTCATAAACAGAAGGAATCGATGTAGCTATGATTGCGCGCTTTGATTCAAAAGAAGATATCAATGCATATATCGAACATACCGAGCACATTGAGGTTGGTAAGTACATTGGGAATGTTCAAGCAAAGGTTGTAGCAGCAGATTTTGAAATTTGATTTTAGCGATAGAAAGGTATAAAAATGGAAAAGCACGATGGGAAAGTAGCGGTTGTTACTGGTGGTTCAAGCGGTATAGGATTCGCTGCGGCAAAAAGATTAGCCGATGAAGGCGCATTTGTGTATATTACCGGGCGCAATCGGGAGCAACTTGATAAGGCGGCTACAATCATAGGGAAAAATGCTGCTGCCGTGCAAGGCGACGTATGCAAATTCGAGGATCTTGACCGGCTGTATGCCCTTATTCAAAGAGAAAAAGGCCATATAAATATTTTATTCGCGAATGTAGGATTTGGCGCCTATGTCCCAATTGAGCAGATTACGGAAAAGGATTACGACAGTACCTTTAATCTTAATGTAAAGGCAGTGTTGTTTACGGTTCAAAAAGCGCTCCCGATTTTTAAAGACGGCGGTTCAATTATCATCAATGCGTCGACGGCAGCCAGCAAGTGGAATCCTGCATTTAGCCTTTATGGAGCAACTAAAGCCGCGGTACGTTCCTTTGCCCGCTCCTGGGCAATGGATCTAAAGGATCGAAAAATCCGTGTGAATGCAGTCAGCCCTGGCCCAATCAATACTTCTGCCCATGAACGGTCTGTAGGAGATACGGGAAATGTAGAGGAACTTAAAAAACATTTTGCGAGCATCATCCCTATGGGGAGAATGGGAGAACCGGAGGAAGTAGCAAGCGCTGTTTCATTTCTGGCTTCAGATGAAAGCAGTTTTATAACCGGAACCGAATTATTCGTAGATGGAGGGCAGGCTCAGGTATAACTTGGGCGTGGGTCCCCCCTTCCTAACTAGAATAATAATAATAGGGAGGGGGGACATGATGTCGAAAAACTATAACATGACCGAAATCAGCACCTATGAACAATTTTGGTAGAGTAATAGTCTGACGCAATCTACCCGGAAAACGATCGGGTTATGCCTAACAGGGGCCGGTATCTTGGGCATAATGCAGGAATCCTGTGTTTTTGCTATAGCTGGTACATTAACTACAGGAGGAATAAAGTTGACTAGAGTGACAGATAGTTTGTTGATTCGTGGGAAACAGATCAAGAATAGGATTGTTATGGCTCCAGTATATACTTTCCCATTCAATGGAGTCAGTGAAGATTCCTTTTATAACATAGAACATATCAAGCATTATACCAAACGTGCAGCAGGTGGAACGGGGCTTATTATTGTCGCTGCCCAGCAAGTATATGGTGCTGCAAATGGGACAAAACAATGGACGGCGAACAATATCTCGGTTCTAAAACAGATCGCTGCCAACTGCCATATTTACGGGACAATTGTGTTCATGCAACTCTCCTGCGGCAATGTGGACGTCAATCACTTATCGACGGACGATATTCATTCCATGCAAACAGACATGAAAAGCGCGGCGATATCTGCTTGTGAAATGGGTTTTGATGGTGTGGAATTTCACTTCGCTCACGGATTTGCATTATGTAAATTCCTGGATGCGTCCTTTAATCAGCGCAATGACCAGTATGGGAACAGTACTGTGAATAGGGCTCGCGTTTTAACCGAATTACTGCCTGACATTCGTAGTAATACAAATGTTGATTTTATGATTGGCGTAAGGATGGGCGAATACTTACCTGAAAGCCGTGATGGCGTCGAAATTGCACAAATATTTGAAAACGCTGGTATTGATTTACTGGATATATCTTTTGGAATGGAGTCTCCCGCGAAGTCAGTTCCAGAGGGGTTCCCGTGTAGTTCAGTAACATATAGCGGATGCAACATTAAAAAGGAAATAAGCATCCCTGTTGTTGCGGTTGGTGATATTAGAACAAACGAGCAGATTCGGTTTTTGATTGAAAATGATTATGTGGATTTCGTGGCGATTGGCAGGGGGATGCTTGCTGACTCTGAATTTGCGAACCATATTAGAAATAATGAACCTATCAATCAATGCTGGGGATGTGGGGGCGTAATGGAAAAGTGTTTCTGGTTTACTGACTACCATAATTGCCCTGCAATGAAATGTAAGCCGATGGTGTAGATGCGGGGTTTGAGCCATGCTTGTCGCTGGTCGATTTTGGAACTGAAAGAACAGAGAAAACGGGGCGAAAAAGGCTGGTTCCCGAAGAATTTTAAACGTAACCTGTTGCAGAGAGAAGAACAATGATCTCACTAACGGGTGTGCTTTTATGTTTGGGAAGATTCACACAAGACAACATAAGTTCACTATAAGGGTTGATCGGCCG
>JAISDJ010000208.1 GCA_031264865.1 Tannerellaceae bacterium
GCCGAAGGCTCGCAACGGGCATTAAATATGCTTTTTGCCTTGCGTACCATTCAGGACAGGACGGGTAAAGATTTGGGAGCGACTTTCCTTTCAGGTACAACCATATCCAACAGTTTGACGGAGTTATACCTGCTTTTCAAGTATCTCCGCCCAAACGAACTGGAACGGCAAGGTATTACCACCTTTGACGCATGGGCAGCCATTTTCGCCAAAAAGTCGATAGACTATGAGTTTTCGGTAACGAACGAAATTGTACAAAAAGAACGCTTCCGGTATTTCATCAAAGTACCCGAATTAGCGGCTTTTTATGCCGAAATAACGGACTATCGTTCTGCGGAGGATATTGGTATTGACCGACCTGCAAAGAACGAAATCCTACACAATATTCCACCCACTCCCGACCAACAGGAATTTATACAAAAGTTGGTAGAGTTTGCCAAAACAGGTAAAGGCGAAGTATTGGGACGTGCGCCTTTATCAGAGAAAGAAGAAAAGGCTAAAATGTTAATCGCTACTGACTATGCCCGTAAAATGTCGCTTGATATGCGCCTGATTGATCCGGTCAAATACGGCGACCATGTGGACAACAAGGCTTCCCACGTTGCCAAAATGGTATCGGACTACTACAAAAAATATGACGAACACAAAGGCACACAGTTCGTTTTCTCCGATTTGGGAACATACAAGCCCGGCGAATGGAATCCATGTTCCGAAATAAAACGTAAACTGGTGGATGACTACGGAATCCCGGCTCACGAAATACGCTTTATTCAGGAAGCCAAAACAGACAAGGCTCGTAAAACCATGATTAAGGATATGAACGAGGGTAAAATCCGTGTTCTGTTCGGCTCTACCGAAATGTTGGGAACAGGCGTAAACGCTCAAAAACGATGTGTTGCTATTCATCATTTGGATGCGCCTTGGCGACCGTCAGATTTGGAACAGCGGGACGGTCGGGGCATTCGCAAGGGGAATGACATAGCCAAATTATATGCTGATAATAAGGTAGATGTACTTATTTATGCTGTTGAAAAATCACTCGATGCTTATAAATTCGGATTGCTCCATAACAAGCAGCTTTTCATTCGCCAGTTGAAGAACAACTCACTGGGAAGCCGTACTATTGACGAGGGCAGTATGGATGAAAAAGGCGGCATGAACTTTTCCGAGTACGTGGCCATTCTATCCGGTAATACCGAATTACTGGAAAAGGCACGTTTGGAAAAGAAGATTGCTTCCCTTGAATCAGAACGGCAGGCGTTTATGCGTGGCAAATCTTCCTCACGGTACAAGTTGGAAAACATTATGTCGGATGTAGAGAAGAACAACGGATTTATTACCCGTATATCCAAAGATATGGAAGCGTTCAATTCCCGTGTGCAGTATCAGCCGGACGGAGTTACCCGCCTGAATCCTGTTCAGTTGGATGGATTGCAGGGTAGTAATCCGAAAGAAATCGGACTGAAGCTGAATGAGATTTCAGAGAAAGCCCGTACCTATGGGTTACATGAGAAAATCGGTTCCTTGTATGGTTTTGATTTAATGGTAAAGTCCGAAACTACCAACAAAGACGGGTTTGATGTGATACAAAACCGCTTTTTTGTGAAAGGAGAGGGTGATATTCTGTATAACTACAATCACGGGGTAATGGCTTCCGATCCGAAGACGGCAGCACAAAATTTCCTGAGCGCTCTCGATACCATGCCAAAACTGTTGGAGCGGTATCAATCCGATAATCAGAAGTTGGAAAAGGATATTCCCATACTCAAAGAAGTGGTCGAAAGCAGTTGGAGGAAAGAGCCGGATTTGAAAGTTCTGAAAGACGACCTGATAAAGTTAGACCGTGAAATCCAACTCTCACTCAAACCAATCGAAGAAAGTGAAGGACAGGCAGAAAGTCTTGATAATGGTGTCGTTGGTATTTCTGCAAAAAAGGAAACCGTCTATAATCAGGAAGCACAAATACTAGGTACACTGAAGGACGTAAAGGAGATTATGGGCAACAGGCTTATCATTGCGTCTGTGGACGGTAGTCCGCCGAAAATGGAAAAGAAAGGAATAAAACTCTAACAGGAACAATGGCTGTGATTTACAAAATATCACAGCCATTGCTTTTTATTTCCTGTCAGTTTCTTCAGGTACTATTAGCTTGTCTATTATTTGCACTTTTACTATTTCGTAAGCCTCGTTTGGATCATATTTGTCGTCAGGGCGAAGCAATGATACCGTATCTCCCAAGAAATCGTCGTTAGCCATTTTTTCTTCCATATTTGACACATAAAGAGTATGAGTTGGCTTTTTACCCTCTCTTGTCATGTATTCTTTAAAGCAATTCAAAACATTATCTGTGTTCAAATTCTCATTTTGAAGAGCTTTATACAAGTCGAATAAATCACGACCTTTCCGCCTTTCGTATAATGCCCGTACCTTTGTGCCGATTAACTCGTCCAATTTGTACGTTATTATTTGACAATCTCCCGTAAACCAACTGTTTGTTACACTGAAATCAACTTTCTCAAAGCCTAATATACTGAAATGTTCTCTGCAATTAATTTCAACTTTTAGACGCAGAGTAGTTACAGGAAGATATGTAGAATCTATTTTGAAAACAAGTGTATTATTGTTTCTCTTTTGCTTCACAGACGGAACTCCCAGGAACGATAAGACTTCACGAAGTCGGTCTATGGTTGGCTTAATTGGCTCTGAAACAATCTGCACCATATCTATATCTTCACTGTAACGAGGTTGCGGGGACAGGTATAGTTTATGTAAGGCTGTTCCGCCCCGGAAGGCTAAACGTGAAGATAAAAACTCATCACTGTATATTGCAACTAAGGCACGGCAAATTATCAAATCCTGCTCTACTTGCTTCATATCCGTCCAGGGAACAGTATTTGTCCATTCGGTAATTGCTGCTAATGGTATCATTCGTCAACTTCTATTTCTGTGTTAATAATTATTTTCCATTTCTCATTTATGTCGTAGCTATCAAGGTTTGTTCCTTTACTCACAACTCTTAGCGGGTATTTTCTAAACTTCATTCCCGCTTCTTTTGCTTTTTGATATAATGTGTCAGCTAATTCTCCGTATTCAAGTACATCTTCCAAAATATAACCTAATCGTTGAATAACGGCAGAATTGAAATAGCTTAGGAAATCAATTCCGACTTTTTGGAAGTCAATGACCTCGGCTAATTCGTTCAATACGGTTGAAGCCCGGTTTAATCCTCCAATATCTTTTATATACAGAAGTAAATCTAAAGCCGTCAGTTCGGGTGTGGAAACATTGATATAGCCATTTCGGGTATTAAGTTGTTTTGTATAACGAGCAGGTATTTCCTTTCTTGCCACAAAATCTATCTTAACTCCCTTCTTTATCTTGCCTCGTAACTTGTCTGTATTTACAACAACGGAAAAGGTTTGTGGCTGTTGATGTGCTGCACCATGAAAGGCTGCGGCATTCAATAATCCGACATAATACTCTCTATCCAAATACCTCATTAACTGATCTATGTATTCCGCAGGTGGCACAATTCCCTTAAATCCGTATTCAGGAGAAACAATAACATGGAAGCCATGCCATACAGATTGTATAGTTCCCTTTTTAGATAGCCTGTATAATGAGTTCCTCATATTAGACACATTTATCGCAGGAAATTGTCCCATCACGTCTTCTTGTGTAAAATAGTTTTTGCCCATTTTAGGCAAGCTATCTATCCAATACCGAATTTTATCATGTTTTTCCATATACTATGCTTTACTTCACAACCGCAAAAATAATCATTTTTTGATTATAAATGCGGGTTTACCGTAGTTTTTATAGAAAATATGGAATTCTTAATTTACTTCGCGACCGCAAAAATAATCATTTTTTTGATTATAAATGCGGTTTTGCCGTAGTCCCGAATGAGATAAAGCCCGTGCCTGTCATCGCGACGGTACGGACTTTTTGTTCAAACCTAAAAATCAAAATGATTATGAAAAATATTGAATTAAAACAGCCCTCACGGGTTTTCGGGATTATCGTCATTTTCTTTCTTATTAAAATTTTC